>JAKPMW010000214.1 GCA_029548715.1 Spirochaetota bacterium
CCGCCCCAACCAGCATATAGACAAAGAGCCCCGAAAGCACAAGGGGAATCAGGCTGGCCAGGACAAAAAACATGGCCAGCCGCATCCGGATCATCGAACCCGAAACCCCGCGCTTTTTCTCCCGGACAAAGTGAAAGATCCGCAAGCCCGAAAGCACAAGCAGCGCAATCAGCAGGATGCAGGCCACCAGCCCGACCAGTCTGGTGGCGGAGGTTTTTTCGATACCGGCGCCATCAAGAAGTGCATTTGAGCAGATCACGGCCCAGAAAAGTACAAAGGCCAGAGCAAACAACCCGCGCAGCACCCTGTATCCTCCCGGAGGATGCGGATGTCTCAAGAGAAGAAAGAGATGACGCTTCACTGGACAAATACCCCCGAGCGCACCCATGGACTCTCATAGGTCATGATGGAAAGAAAGCTGAAGGGAGGGTAGAGCTTTCCGAAGCGGATGGCAATCCTGGCCTCGGCGTAGTATTGTCCGCCCCGGACAAACACGTATGTGCCCACAACAGGCAGGGTATCCGGAGCACGCAGCATTCCCAAAAGCTGGCTCCGTCTGGCCGCCCGGCGGACCGCCCCGGTATTCTGGTTGACAATCAGGTAGCGCCCATCCATCAGATTGTACTGGACAGTCCGGGCGTACTCGGCAGAATAGATCTCCTCGTCCCGCGAAAGTGCAAATTCGGACTGCCGCCGGATGACCACCTCACAGATGATCCTGACGCGCATCCCGTCTTCAATGGCTGAAAGAACCTTGAGAGGAAAGGCTCCCTGATACAGGACGGTTACATAGTACCCGTCTTCCTTTTTCTCAAGAACAACTTTTCCGGGAACATAGTCTGACTCGCCGGCTGACAACGAACCGGCAACCAGCACAGCACCTGCGATGATCAAGCAATACAGACTGCACCGCATCGGACCCTGCTCCCCGCTAAAATGGCATTTTCAGACCAAGCGAAACGAAAGGCGACCCCTCGCGTGATGAAACCCCGAGATCAACCCTCGACAGGGGATCATTGCGCAGATTGAACTCGTCCGCACAGGCGGCTGCATCCGCAACTGAAAGCACTGTCAGTCCGAGCCAGGCCGCAACGGCCCCGATTACAAGAGACTTGTCAGTCCCGTTCATCTCGCGCCAGCGGATCTGGTCATCGCCCGCCCCGGTATACTTGTTTTTTAATTTGAGAACCAGCCCGACCGCGAGCCCCTTGAACACCAGGTCACCAAACATGAAGAGCGAGCCCCTCGTGTATTCCCGGGCATAAAAATGCCCCAGCCCCCAGTAGAGTCCCGAGAGGAGCCCGGCAAGAAACGGATCCCTGTGCTGCTGCCTGAGTCGGGCCAGTGTCTCGGGAGTCAGTTGAATGATCATGCCGTTTGTAAGCGCCTCCTCTCCCGCAAGATGGACCGGGGAGAAAAGCAGCAGCAGGACAATGCATATTGCACAAATATTTTTCATGAGTCCTCCACGGGAAGGTCGTATCAAAAACACCTTGACCAGGACACACCACCCAGCTCGGGTGTGATGGAAAGGGACAACCCATCCTGCCGCATCTCCTGCATCAGGATCCGCTGGTTATGGACGCTGGCATCGTCGGCAGCGTCAAGAACATTGTAGATGTGGAATACCAGATAGCAGAGTCCGAGACCGACCGAAGTCCAGATCCGGGCTGAACTGAGATTTTCCCGCGCACGGATGGCAAACCTGAAACCAATGTCCCGTTCGAGTCCGATATCGACATGCGCAATATTGAGGACAGCCGTCCAGAAAAGCGTGTTGTCAATCAGCCAGTACAGCCCGCCCTTAAGCGGTTTTCCCACATAGACCTGTCCCAGTCCGGGAATAAACCACGAGAGTGCGGCCGCAAAGAAAGGATCCTTCCGCTCGGGCCAGGAAGTCTGCAGCACAGGTGGCTCGGGAACCGCCACCGGCCAGGCAGGGTCTGTCAGGGTTTCGTGCGCGAGAAAGGCATCCAGCCTG
>JAKPMW010000219.1 GCA_029548715.1 Spirochaetota bacterium
GTGGCTGCCGAGACCGGGATGAATCCGGGATGGGCGGCCGCCTTCTCACGGGCTTCGGGCAGGTCCATCTTGTTGCCCACCCTGATCAGGGGTTTGTCCGGCAGGGTTTCGCTGAAGCTGGCCAGCTCGCCCAGCAGGATCCGCTCGCTTTCATCCGGATCATCATTGGCAAAATCGACAACCAGGACCAGCAGTCTTGTCCGCTCGATGTGCTTGAGAAATTCGATGCCCAGCCCCTTGCCTTCCGAAGCCCCCTCGATGATCCCGGGAATATCTGCAATGATGAACTGGGTGGGCAGGCCGGGATTGGCCACCCCGAGGTTGGGGTTGAGGGTCGTAAAGGGGTAGTTGGCGATTTTCGGATTGGCCCGAGTCAGGGCCTTGAGCAGGGTGGACTTGCCCGCGTTGGGGAATCCGACCAGCCCGACATCGGCGATCAGGCGCAGCTCGAGATAAAACTCGCGCTCCTCGCCGGGGAGACCGGGCTGGGCATAGCGGGGGACCTGGCGAACTGATGTGGCAAAATGCTGGTTGCCCAGGCCGCCCTTTCCGCCCTTGGCCGCCAGATAGCGCTTGCCAGGGGAATCAAGGTCAACAACGATATCGCCGCCCTCGCATTCGCGGACGATTGTTCCGACCGGAAGACGGACCTCGATGGACTCACCCTTTTCGCCGGTCTTGTTGCGTCCCATCCCGGGAACGCCGTTTTTGGCGATGAAGCTGTGCCTGCGGCGGATATCATAGAGGGTCTTGACCGCGTTGTCAGCGATAAATTCGACATCTCCGCCGCGTCCGCCATCGCCGCCGTCCGGCCCCCCCTGGGGGACGTATTTTTCCCGCCTGAATGAGACGCAGCCGGGACCACCATGGCCCGAGCGGACCAGGATGGGGCATTCATCGATAAATTTTTTCATGGTCTGGCAAATATAGCCCGTTTTGCTTTTGCGTTGACAAGAATCGGGCTCGAAGGATATACTTTCAGACGATAGCGGCGCCTTTGTGTGCCGCGTATCCAATGAGGGAGGCACGAAGATGAGTGTATCGCGGCGGACATTGATCCTGCTTGTGCTGGTCGCGGCAGCCTTGACAGCATGCGGTGGAGATGCCTGGAAGGACCTGACAAAGGTCGGGAACACCTGGGAATACGAGGGTGAAGCGACGAAGGCCAAAGTGACCGCCAGGGTCCTGTCGACCTGGAAGCTGGCCGACACCGTCTACGCCGAGATTGCTCCTGATTTTGGCCGTTATACCAACGTGACCGAGCTCTGCACCTGGAACAAGGACAGCAAGACCTTTTTGCATGCCGGCGGGAGTTCGCGTTTCAACGACAAGACACGGCAGTTTTTTGTGAAGGAAACCGTCATCGGCGCCGTGGAGGGCAAGGCCAATACGTCCTTTACCAATGCTGACGCCACGGTTTTGCGCTACATGGGTGAAGAAAAGGTCAAGGTTCCGGCCGGGGAATATTCAGCCTACAAGTTCAGCCGGGTCAACACCCGGCGCAAGATTGACGAGATCTGGTGGTATGCCGACAAGGTCGGCATTGTGCGCGTCAAAAATGGTACCGATACTTTCGGGCTGGTCAAGTACACCGAGGGCAAGGAGCAGGACCCCAAGGATCTGGGAGCCACGGCCGAGGGCGTCTCGTTTGTGAAAAAATTCTTTGCCACGGCCAGCAAGGGCGATCACGCGGCCGTCCAGACGCTCTTTGCAACCGGTGCCGGCCAGCAGGACTTCAGCAACCAGAAGCCCATCATCGGTCTTCTGGTTGACCGGATCAGCAGCGGCGTGCGTGCCGACCAGGCGACCTGGTCCTTTAACGGGCCCAATGTCTATGGCCTGCGCTTTCTGAAGTATGACGAGTCAGGGACCGAACCCAATGTCTGGCGGGTCGATGCCGTGATGGAGCTGACCAACCAGGGCGGGCAGCTCAAGATCAAAAAGATCGGGATTGCCAACAACAAGTTGATCAACTGACAGCAGGTACAGTGCATGAATGACCGTCGGGCCGGAGGTCCGGCGGTTTTTTTGTGTGCAGCGGCCTGCAGCATCATGAAACTGTAATGTTACTCCGGGAGTCATAGTGCGAATCCATGAAACTGTAATGCGACTCCGGGAGTCGCATTACAAAAAGCATGTGCATTCCGGAGGCAATATGCTATACTGTGGCGAACCAATCAGGGACGGAGCAGAGCATGAGCGGAGCAGAGCGGCGGCGTCAACCGCGCTATACGATCAAGCAGATGGTAGCCGTGTCGTATGCCCACGAGGAGTTTGTCGCAGCGCACGGACTGGATCTTTCAAGCGGTGGAATCTCCTGCCGCACCACCAGCCCGCTCGAAATTGGCCAGGAAATATTTTTGCTGCTCGGGCTGGGCAAGGACGAGACCATCAGTTGCGAGGGCGTCGTCCTCCACGTTGGCCCTGACGGAAGCGGCTTCAAGGCCGGGATCCAGTTTGTCAACCTCTCCGCCGAGGACAGTGCCCGGCTGGAGGAACATCTGGGGACACTCCAGGGCTGACGGACAGTCCTTCAAGAGGTGCCAGTGGTTTGGTTTGTATGGTGAACAGCCGCAGGTCCAATGATCGATGTCGTTGTGTTTTCGATCTCGCACAACGTGATCGAAAACGGGACATTTTGACAGAGTATGCACGTCGCGAGGTGGAATCAGCAGAATCAATGAAGCATTTGTCTACCGGTTGAGCGGCAGACAAGCGGGGCGCGATGAATCGCGTCTTTACAAAGACCTGCCACCAGTTGGATGGTCTTTGTATGAATTTCGTCGTAGCTCCAGCAGTCCCCGCGAAGATCCCGCAGGGATATGAATACTCGCGTACAATCCGCGCAACACCGCACCCTCATGTGTGCCATCATGGGACAACGGGGGTGCGACCTTACCCCAGGCGCTTTTCCAATGCATCCACCTGGGCGGCGAGTTCCTGCGGGAGGTGCTCGCCAAAGGTGGCAAAGTGCTCGCGGATTCCCGGGATCTCGTTTTTCCATTCGGCGATATCGACCTTGAGGAGTTCGTCCAGGGCACCGGCCGGGAGGTCGAGTCCCGCGAGGTCAAGACCGTCACGGGTCGGGATATGTCCGATCGGGGTGGTGACCGCTTCGGCAGTTCCGGCAACCCGCTCGATGATCCACTTGAGGATTCTGCTGTTTTCACCGTAACCGGGCCAGAGGAATTTGCCGTCTGCGCCTTTGCGGAACCAGTTAACGTAAAAGATCTTCGGCAGCTTGTCGGGCGTGCTTCTGTTCCCCATTGAAAGCCAGTGGGCAAAATAGTCACCCATGTGGTAGCCGCAGAAGGGAAGCATGGCAAAGGGATCACGGCGCAACTTGCCCACGGTCCCCGCAGCAGCGGCCGTCATCTCGCTGGCCATGATCGAGCCCAAAAAGGTTCCGTGGTTCCAGTCGAAGGACTGGTGGACCAGGGGTACGACGGAGGGCCTGCGCCCGCCAAAGAGGATGGCCGAGATCGGGACACCCCTGGGGTCTTCCCAGGCGCTGTCGATCACCGGGCACTGGGCCGCGGGTGCGGTAAAGCGGGCGTTGGGGTGGGCGGCCTTTTTTCCGTTGTCCGCTGTCCAGGGATTGCCGTTCCAGTCCGTCAGGCTTGCCGGTGCCTGCTCCGTCATCTCCTCCCACCAGACATCCCTGTCCGGGGTCATCGCCACATTGGTGAAGATGCAGTTGGCGTTGAGCGAGAGCATGGCGTTGGGGTTGGACT
>JAKPMW010000229.1 GCA_029548715.1 Spirochaetota bacterium
TCTCGTGCAGCTCGCGGATCAGGTCCGAGGGCAGCATCTTTGAAGTATATTCCATTTCGGTCAGGCTGACCCCGCCGTTGCGATAGTCGAAGCGGTGTACTCCACCCTGCAGCTTCCCCCGAATCCGCAATTCGATAAGACGCAAAACGGCAACATCCAGCCTCTTCATCATGCTTGTCAGCACCTGGCCGGGCGCCATGTGATCCTGGTTCGAATCAACCCCGATCACATACTTGCCTGTCTCCCGCGCAGCCTGTATCACCCCGTTACCGGTCCCGCCAGCAACCGCATAAATAATATCAACCCCTTCGGAATACAGCCGCCTGGCCAGTGCGTAGCCTTTTTTGGGATCGTAAAAGCCCGAATAATCCGGCAACCTGGAAACATATTCGGTCACAAGCATGCAGGCGGGGTCACCCCGGCTCATCCCCTGCCTGAAGCCAGACTCGAAATCCTTGATAACGGCAATATCCACGCCCCCGATAAACGCGATTTTTTTACTGGCTGAAAACCTGGCCGCCAAAAAACCTGCCGCATACGAACCCTCGTTTTGGGCAAATTCGGCATTGACCACATTGGGAACAACACCCGCCTTGTACTCAAAGACGATAAAATGCACATCCGGGTATTTCCGGGCAAGCTCATACACGAGAGGCCCCATCTGGAACCCCTCCCCAGCGATGATCACATTGCATTGCTCGCGATTAATCAGCTCTTCAAAAACCGGTCGCATGTCTGCGTCGGTCTCACTCTTTGGAACCCGAAATACCGTATGAATCTCAAACCGCCTGAATGCCTCGATCAGCCCGTTGTACTGCATATCGTTGAAGGACTGGTCGCCAAGCCCAAAATGACTGAGCACCAGCCCCACCCGGACAGGCTTGTCAGAGACGGCATGGGACTGCTCATGCCTGCCCGACGAATGATCGGGGAGACAGGCTGTCAGCGCAACGAGCGCCGTCATAATGAGTTGAGATCCAAATCGCACCCGGTCTCCTCCTGGACGGCCGCAGCCAGACATGACACGCACCTGAGTGTAGCACGATTGGCGAAGCAATGGAAGCACGTCCCTCAATGCGGCTGTGCCCGCAAAGATTAGGCCCCCCGCGAGCCCGCTGACCGGCACTGTTTCATCTCAACACGATCCCTTTCGTCTTGTGCCAAGCCACTGTGTCATAATAACACAATCCTTGTCCGGCTGGCGCCTCCCTCTGGGCAACTTGACACATTTTTACTAAACACGCATATAGGTATATCAGACTGATTCTATAACTGTTTATATTTTTGTATGTTATGATAAAATCTCCGATTGGCACACGTCTTGCAATATCTGAAGGTGAACACACTCAAGGCCAAGGAGGCACGCTATGTATAACTGGAATATTCTGGACGACATGTTTTCGATGAAAAACCTGATGGAACGCGCTTTTGGTGAACTCTCTTCAGGAAGTTTTTCAGGCGGAACCCCGGCCATCAATGTCTATGAAATGGATACCGCCAGCGAGATCAAGGCTCTCGTTCCCGGCCTGACACGTGACGAGATTGAAATCACCTTCGAAAAAGGACTCCTGACGATTGCCACCCGCGAGCGAAAGGACGATCAAAAGCCTGATGGTACCGTCATCCGTGAGGAATGCTGCCGTTCACAATTCAGGCGCAGTGTCCGCTTTGCCCGCGAGATCGAGCGTGACGCAATCAGCGCCAGTCTCGAAAACGGAGTCTTGACGGTAACGCTGCCCCACAAAGCCGAAAGCACGCCCAGAAAGATAGAGGTCCATTAAGATGTTTGCTCCCATCTTTCGCCGAAAACACAACACAAGGAGGCACCCCATGACAAACGAAATTACCAGCCGACCCCAGACCGGAGAGACATCCACCCTGCGCAGGGTTTCAATGCCGGTCAATATCCGCGAAACTGAGGATGCGTTTATCCTGACAGCCGAAATCCCCGGCGCAACACGGGACTCGGTGACCGTCGAGCTGGAACATGATGAACTGACCATCGAGGCCCGCGCCGATCTCTCCCCAAGCGGAAAAGCGATCATCACCGAATTTGCGCCGACACTCTATACCCGGACCTTTCACGTAGGCCGGCTGGTTGACCGGGAAAAGATAGAGGCCCGTGTCGAAAACGGCCTTCTGAACCTGCGGCTTACCAAGACAAGGGACGCCAAACCCCAGCGGATCGAAATCAAGTCAGCCTGAGTCACTGCTGTTTGAATCGAGCAGGAGGCGGGCTTGCGTCCGCCTCCTCTTACACACACAAAAGCCCTCCCGAAACCAGCGGGAAGGCTTTTTGTTTGCACGTCCTGAAATGTCAGCGCCGACGCAGCCCCAGCATCCTGAACCGACGCTGTGAAAAGAGCCAGAGGTACCCGACCTGCACCACGCAGAGGGAGCTGATAAGCCACATCAGCGGGGCGGAGAGACCGGCTACCAGAACAATCATGGATGCGAAGGCAAAAAAATCGCGCCGGAAAATGAACGAGATCTTCATCACCAGCCGGTCAACAAGACCACCCAGACCCGGCTGCCTGGCTGATTCTTCAATATCCTTGATGATCTGGAGCATGCTGCCCTCGCCGCGAACGCGCTTGACGTAGCGGGACATGAGCCAAAACATGACTGCAAACGAGACCAGGGTCAGCCCCCCCAGGACAATAAACAACGGGTTCCCGGCATCTGTCAAAATGGTCCTGTCAAAATAGAGGCCAAGCGGAAGGGCGACAAAAAACATGACATAGGTCAACTGGTCACAGATCGTGTCAATCCAGGCCCCATTGGGCGACATCGTCCAGGTCAGCTTGGCCACTTCCCCGTCACTCCCGTCGACAATGGACGTGAACTGGAAGAGGAGTGCCGCGATAATGGCATTTCCATGGCCACCCAGGGCCAGCAAAACCGAAGCCAGCACCCCCAGCAGGAGATTGGCACCGCTGATGAAATTGGGAGAGGCCCCCACCCTGATCAGCCAGCGCGAAAGAAAAAGCGAGACATAGCGGTTGAAGTGTCGCGAGACAAACCCGTCCGTCGGTTTGCGAACCGAGGCCAGCAGGATCTTTTCGGCACGCACCGCCATCTGCTCGGTCCGTACATCAACAGCATACTCCTGTGCACAATAGGTAAACCCGGTTGTCGCCGGCGGAAAGAGTTTCAAAAATGCCCTGCGGATCCCATCTGCCGGCCGCTTGATGAACTCCTGCAGCAGTTTCTGGAAAACAGTCCCCGGGCACAATGCCAGACCAGTCCAGGACGCATTCCAGGCATCAAGATCCTGCCCGGCATCCTTGAGTTTCCCGCTTTTTTCGTCAAGCCGGACCCGCCACACCCCGTCACAATCCCTTACGCTCCTGGTGTCGCTGTCGAGCAGCAGGACGCTGCTCCCCCTGGCTACAGTCCGTGCAATAAATTTTGCAACCATCTCCTGCTTGATGACTGCAGTATCAGACAACAGCAAAAACCCTGCAGCCAGGCGTCTTGCAATTTTGGCATCCGCCTTGACCTTGGCAGCACTGACACACTCGACCACGCAGTCATGCCTGGCCAAAACCCTGTTTCCGTCAAGCATGGCAGCGAGGCTGTCAGCTCCCTCGTCACAGACAACAAGAAAATCACGCACCCCCGCCCTGGCGGCTGAAATAATGGCCCGCGCAATCAGGGGGTGGCCCAGGATGACCCGCTCCCGCAGCGAACTTCCATCCGCGCCGCTTGTAAATACGACTGCCTGTGTAACCATCTTTTCCTCCGGCGTGTCAAGTTCACGTCAATACATCCTACAGCCCTGTCGCCCGCTTCACAACGATAAACGGCCAATTAATCCGTGCTTCTTTTTTTCTTCGCGGGCGCTGCCTTCTTCGCGGGTGCTGCCTTCTTCGCGGATACGGACACTTCCTGGACGGGCGCGATCACACCATGCCCGGCATCTGTTCCCGATGAAAAACCGGCAGGACTTGCGCCCGCAGATCCGGCCCACCCCATCCGACGTTTCATGTAATGCTCCAGCAGGCCGGGAAGCAGAAGTGCCGAGGTACCCCAGAGCATCATCATCCCCAAAAACGCAAGCCACCCGATTGAACGCAAGCCGGGATGCGAAACAAAGATCATCCCTGCATACCCCAGCATGGTGGTAAACGTGCAGAGGAAGAGCGGCATAAAAAGTTCGCTCGACGCCCGGCGGCTGTCCCCCCGGTACTCCTTCCAGCGGGTATACATGTGCACCCCGTTGTCGACCCCCATCCCCAGCAGGGCCGGAATCATCACCACATTAAAGAGGTTGAGATTCATCCCCAGTGCCACCATCAGCCCAAACGTCAGCACAAGCCCGGTAAGCAGGGGGATCATCACAAAGAGGGATTCGCGCACCGAAAAGAGCTCAAGCCAGACCAGGATGAAGACCCCGAGGAAGGTC
>JAKPMW010000252.1 GCA_029548715.1 Spirochaetota bacterium
GGACTCAAGCAACAAAAATGCTATCGCCTTCTTTCGGATCGGCATCCAGCACGGCTGGTTCGGTTTCATCCTGAAATTCGGCCAGCGATGGATCCATCCCCCAACTGGGCCAAATATATCCGTTTCAAGGGCGTATCGCACGGATTACTCATCCATGACACCCTGCCCTCTCAGGCCCGGCCCCGCCCCCTGTGCGCCGTGCCGGCCTGGAGCCGTGCCACCTCGTCAGCGGCCAGTTTGCGCAACCCGCCCGGGGCCAGCCCGTCCAGCCGGAGAAAGTCGTAGCGCACTCGTGCAAGCTGGATGACAGGCAGACCAACAGCATCGCACATCCTGCGCACCTGCCGCTTCCAGCCCTCGTGAATGACCAGATGAAAGACATCCTCCCCTGAATGCAAACCGGATCCTCCAGGGACTGCATCCCGCAGCAGCACCCGGGCTGGCGAGGTCATGCCCTCCTCGAGCAATACACCCTCTTCGAGAGCCGCCTTGGCTTCAAGACCCAGCCGCCCCCGCACGATCACCCGGTATTCCTTTTCCACTCCGTGTTTGGGGTGCGCCAGCCTGTGGGCAAGTTTTCCATCATTGGTAAAAAGGAGCAATCCGGAGGTATCCATGTCGAGGCGCCCGACGGGAAAGACCCTGACCGGCAGGCCGGCCACAAATTCGGCCACCGTGGGGCGTCCCTGCGGATCGGCCATGGTCGTCAAAAACCCGACCGGCTTGTGCAGCAGCCAGACGCCCTGCTCATCCTGCAGTCCAAGCACCTTCCCGTCCAGGGTAACCACGTCCCGCCCCGGCATGACCGGCTGGCCCGGACCATCCAGGGGCTGACCGTTGATCCGGACCCGCCCGCTGGCTATCAGTTCATCCATTTTTCTGCGCGAGCCGAGTCCGCAGGCAGCCAGAAAGCGGTTAATGCGCATGGCCCGCCCCCCTCGCCTGCCACCATGAGACGAAGGCATCCAGGGCCCGCCGGCGGTGGGAGAGCGTGTTTTTTTGGTCAAAGGGCAACTCGGCCATGGTGCACCGATGCTGTGGCAAAAAGAAGACCGGATCATACCCGAATCCGCCACTCCCGGCCCCGGCGGACGCGATCTCACCCTCGACCCGCCCCTCGAAAAAATGCGCCCCGCCATCGGCATCCACCCAGGCCAACGAGCAGACAAAGGCAGCGGCACGCGACACCCCGGGCAGCGCGGCCAGTTCGGCAAGCACGCGCGCGGTGTTGGCCGCATCGTCACCGTGACGGCCCGCATACCTCGCCGAGAGCACACCCGGCCGCCCGGCGAGGGCTTCGACAACCAGTCCCGAGTCATCCCCCAGCGCCGCCAGCCCCGTTCCGCGGTGACAGGCCATGGCCTTGAGGAGGGCGTTTTCCCTGAAGGTGACCCCCACCTCTTCGACATCAAGCTCCAGCCCCAGATCGGCCGGCGATGCAACCTCC
This sequence comes from Spirochaetota bacterium, assembly GCA_029548715.1. Lineage (GTDB taxonomy): Bacteria > Spirochaetota > JAGLSM01 > JAGLSM01 > JAKPMW01 > JAKPMW01. Next base: position 1,448 of record JAKPMW010000252.1, read on the forward strand.
AGCCCGCATCCGGCGAGTATCGCCCGGACCTCTGTCAGTTTGTGTGCATTATTTGTCGCCAGTACGATCTGCATCGCCGCTCCATGTCAGATGATATGTTGGTAATAATACAATCCGGTCACGCTAAAAAACCGGAGAATCATTCCGGAACCAGCTTTCAAGGCGCAGCCCCATCCCGCCAACGCACTGAACTGTCCTTAGCGTTCAGGCTGACATCAGCCAGCTTGGACTGCGTTTTGGGGAACTGGCCCCAGGCCAGCACTCAGCGTATATGCAGCACGAGACCGCCCGCGGGCGGTCTCGTGAAAATCAGTCAACTCGATTTTTGCTGAATCAGAGGGCCAGGTTGATCCCGGTCATGATCATCAAGGCGTTCTTGTTGAACTTCTGCTCGCCTGTAACACCTGTCACACCTGTTGTTCCGGTTATGGTGCGCTCGATACCCATCAGATAGTGCAGGCTCAGGGTCAGCTCAAACTCGGGAGCGAACTTGTAGGCCCCGCCCAGGGCAAACGTGATATGGGTTACATCACACGAGAGGCTGATGGCATCGTCGAGGGTCGCATGGGGAGTCAGGGTCACACCACCGCGCAGCGAAAGATCGTCACTGGCCTTGTAGTCGGCACCAAGGGCAAAGTAGGTAGCATCGGTATAGCCGGTGCGGATGTCCTTGATCTCTGTTCCGAATGCGGCCGGAAAATTCCTGAAGAGGAATGTGTACTTGTCCATGGTCGAATACAGAGCATAGTTGAAATCAAAGGTCAGGGTAAACTCGGGACTGGCCTTGAGGGCCATCCCAAGAGTGACATACCAGGGAAGGCGGAGTTCGGCGGCACTCTCATAGGTGCTTGACAAGGGAGCCCCGAACGTCGTGTCACCATCGACCGTGATGCGCACAGGCAGCTTTGCGGTCACGCCCAGGCTCAGGGTCTCCGAGGGCTTGAACATGAGTCCAAAATTCCCGCCCACTGCGGCAACAGCCGAAATATCATCCTTCTGGCTCGGAGCAAGCGCTGCCTGAACCGGGGCAGGAGTCGTTGCCGGAAAACTCTTTTCGTAGGAGTACTGCCCCATGTAGCCGGTCAGCGAGACACCAAGTGAAAATTTGTCGGACAGCTTGATGGCCATCGAGCCGCCAAAGGCCAGGAGGCCCAGGCTCTGTTCAATGGTAAGTCCTGTCACACCGCGAAAGTCCTCATACTTGTACTTTCCACCACCATAGGGGATGTACAGACCAAAACCGAACGCAGTGTCTCCCTGCCTGTAGTTGATGAACACACCGGGGAACAAGACGGCCGCATCACTGGCATTTTCCGTAGTTGTCGGCGACATGATCTGGGCCGCCGAATAGGTCAGATCGGTCATGACATAGAGGCCGTAAGTCTGGACCGAAAGGCCTTCGCGCTGGAACACGAGACCGGCCGGATTGTAAAACACCGCCGAGGGATCATCGGCCAGTCCGGTAAAGGCCTTGCCCATGGCGTTGGCCTTCGAACCCATGTGGGTGTTGTCGAGAGCCGCGGCACTGGCAAGGATGCCGAAACAGACAACGAGAACAACTGCAATAATACCTGTCTTCATCATTTCACACTTCCTCCTGTGTATATAAACAAAACCGCCGGCCGCTTTACTTGAACATTCATTCAAGTTTGCGGTCCGGCGGAACTGTTCCGTCATAGTGGACGGGAGCGCCTGCCTGGCGTGGCAGTCAGTTCCCGAGGCTGTCCAGCTGCTCTTCAAGCCTGGCCACCTCTACATCAATTTCGTCAATCTGACTCATGACCTCATCCCGATCCTCAAGACAGCGTTCCCGTTCATCACTCTCGGCATCGCTGTCATACCCGGCAAGCGCTTCCTCCAGCTCCTCGAGCTGGATCATTTTTTCCTCGCGCTCCTGATACAGCTCGGCAAGCTGCTGCTGCACTTCGTACGCATCAAGCATGGTGTCTCAACCTCAGGCAGTAAGCATCACATCGCGACCGTAACAGACGAGACCGTTTTGGCCGTGTAATAAGTATCTGAAAAAAATCACGCTTTGCAAGAAATAAATCATTCCGGACCATGTGCGCTATGCCCGGACGGGCTGCTCTTGTGTATCTTCTAATAAATAGATTCTCACGCCTCGAAGGAGCGTACTGACGGCCATGGCAGACAATGAAGCACAGGGTAACTCACTCAAAGACATCGTCGCACTCTGCAAGCGCAGGGGCTTTATCTTCCCGGGAAGCGAAATCTACGGAGGGCTGGCCAACACCTGGGACTACGGCCCCCTCGGTGTTGAACTCAAAAACAATATCAAGCGCGCCTGGTGGAAGTTCTTTGTTCATGACCAGGACAATATCCTCGGACTGGACAGCGCCATCCTGATGAATCCCCGCGTCTGGGAGGCCTCAGGCCATGTCGGTTCCTTCTCCGACCCGCTGGTAGACTGCAAGAAATGCCGCGAGCGCTTTCGTGGTGACAAGCTGATCGAGGACGCCGGGGGAGATCCGGTCGGCAAGACCCTTGCCGAAATCTCGGCAATGATGCAGTCGCTCAGGATCAAGTGTCCCTCCTGCGGGGCGTCAGATTTTACCGAGGCCCGGGCCTTCAACCTGATGTTCCGCACCTTTCAGGGTGTCGTCGAGGAGTCCAGCACCGCGATCTACCTGCGCCCCGAAACAGCCCAGGGAATCTTTACCAATTTCAAAAATGTCGTCAACTCCCTCCACCCGAAAATGCCCTTCGGCATCGCCCAGATCGGCAAATCCTTCCGCAACGAGATTACCCCGGGAAACTTCACCTTCCGCACCCGGGAATTCGAGCAGATGGAAATCGAATTCTTCGTTGAACCCGGCACGGAACTCGAATGGCACGACTACTGGTGCAAAAAAAGCCGCGAGTGGTTCGAAAGTCTTGGCCTGGCCGGCGACAAGCTCCGCTTCCGTGAGCACGCAGCCGAAGAGCTCTCGCACTATTCCAACAAGACAACCGACGTCGAGTACCTCTTCCCGTTTGGCTGGGGCGAGCTCGAGGGGATTGCCAGCCGAACCGATTTTGACCTCAAGCGGCATCAGGAGTTTTCCGGGGAGGACCTGACCTGGTTTGACCAGGAAAAGAACACCCGCTACATCCCCTATGTGGTTGAACCCTCCTTTGGTGCCGACCGGACAGTCCTGACCTTTTTGATCAACGCCTATGCCGAGGAGGATCTTGGCGAGGGAAAATCCCGCACAGTACTCCGCCTGCACCCCAGGATTGCCCCGGTCAAGGCGGCGATCCTGCCCCTCAAGAAAAACGAGCCCCGCATCGTCGAGAAGGCCCGTGCCATCCACAAGGCAGTCCGCGACCGCTGGAACGCGACCTACGACGATACCGGAGGGATCGGCAAGCTCTACCGCCGCCAGGACGAGATCGGTACTCCTTTTTGCATCACCATCGACTTTGAGACCGTCGAAAAGGACAATGCCGTCACAGTCCGGGAACGCGACAGCATGACCCAGACCCGTGTCCCCGTAGACGGGCTCGTCTCATGGCTTGCAGAAAGGCTGGACTGAGCGGCTTTTGCTGGTCAGAGGGGCTGTCCCAAAAGGGATTTTCGTTGCAAGGTGCGAAAGCCACGCTTTGCACCTTGCAACGACGCATTGAGGGACTCAGTGTACAGCGGAGAGTGATTATTTGGCCTTTTGGGCAGTCCCGTATCATGCCAATCCCGGCCAGTCATCCGGTCTGACGCTATTCCCCCTGCAAACCGGTAAAAAAACGTCATTATTGCAGTCTGATTGCCTGTCCCCTGTCCGTAATGCGCTATCTTTAGAGCATGACTTGATCGAAATGGGGAGACTGCGACCACCATGCCCCGCTGCTCAGTTGTCCTGCTGCTCCTGTGTCTCCTGCCCGGGTGTAATTTTTTCTCCTGGGCTGCCTCAGTCGACGACAGCAACGACTACGATCTCCTTGTAGCCGAAGCCCGGGCGCACATGTCTGCCGGCTCTCCCGAAAAAGCTGTGGACTACTTTTCAAGGGCACTTGCGATCCGCACCAACGACATCCAGGCCCTCGACGGACGGGTTGAGGCCAGGCTCCTGATCCTGACAGACGGACGCTCGGTCTACACCGCCTTTCCCCGCCTGTTTGCAACAAATGGATCCGCGTCCGAAAACCTCTTCACTGACCTGCCCCCCCGGCTTGGCCTCCTGCTGGCAACATCCCTGGCGGCAGCGCATGACGCGACGGTGCTGGACAGCCTGTTTTCGCATACCAATACGGCACGCACGGCTCGCCTGACGGCCGATGCTGCTGTTGCCAATGGCCTCACGGCACTGCTCCTCGCCGCAGACGGGAACACCAACGGCATCCCGGGGGAGGCCGGCGATCCAATCCTGCCCGGCGCCGACTTCGGGATTCGCCTGAACACATCCGGTTTCGCGCCAGCCTTTGTTGATACCGCCCGAGGCCATGCTCAGGCGGCAATCCTCTGGCTTGGCCGGCTGGCAATGGCGGCTCCTCTCTCAATGGCAACGGGGACACCGCTCTCCGCGTTTCGCCGTTCACTCGTGCGCTTCGCAAGCAACCTCTCGGAGGTGCGTCCGTGACCCGGCTCCTGCATATCCTGTGCAGCGTACTCATTCCGTTCTGCACCGCAGTTGTCGCCCTCCCGTCCCCCCTCGCTGCCCGCGAGCGGCCGTTTTCTCCCGGATCGGCACGGGCCCAGGCCATGGGCATGACCTGGATCGCCTGCACAGCCCCTGAGGATGCCGCGTTTTTCAATCCGGCCTGGCTTGCTTCGGAGGATGAGCGCTTTACCATCATCCGGCTCCGGACTGGAGCCAATTCGGACGGTCTGGCCCTGCTCTTCGGCCAAACGGGAGACGACATCAGGATGTTCGGCTCGGACTCCGGCGCCGGGATTCCCCCCCGTGGATTTATGGATACCATGACGGGTTTTGACGCGGTCTATGAAACCAGCGGGCCGCTCTTTCTCTCATACAAGGGTGAGGGGTTTGGAATCGGGCTGTACTCAAGCTCAAGAGGCGGCTTCAACGCCCACGGGACGACACTCCCCACCGCAACCCTCGAACATGATTTTGACATCGGTGCCATCGCCGGACTGGCCCTGCCCATCACCCTGGATGAGGATACCGGGCTGCAGCTTCTTCTTGGCGGAACCATCAAGTACCTTGTCCGGATTCGCCATATCGCCAGCGAGGTGCCTCTTACCGAGGCATCCCGCCTCGTTGACCCCTTTGCCTTTTCGGGAGATTTCCGCATCGGACAGGCGATCGGCTCGGACCTCGGGATTACCTGGAGAACACCCTATTTTTCAGTCGGAGTCGTCTGGTATGACTGGTTCGGCACAACCCTGTCGTGGAACGAATACAGCGGAGATTTCAAGACCAAAGACACCAAACTGGAAGATACACACATCACTCCAATGATCGGTGCAGGCATTGCCTGGACCCCGCCTGATCTCTTTGGACTCCCTTCATGGCTCTTCTCGAACACGCAGATCGCAATCGATGTTCGCGGTTTTCTCGAAGAGGAAGACTCCTTTTTCAAGATGCTGCACATCGGGTTTGAAAGCACGTTCCTGCACTTCGCCACCATCCGGCTCGGAATCAATGCCGGCTACCCAACCTGTGGCCTGGCCTTCCTGCTCTTTGGCGGTCTCAATCTGGAATACACGCTTGCAACCGAAGAACGGGGCCGGCTCCCGGGGCAAAACCCTCTGACGCTGCATACCATTTCAGTAACCCTGATGCTCTGAAACTGCGGCTCAGGGTGCGGCCCTTCAGACGACAGCCTCAGGGCAGGAGGATATCGTCAACCACAAAGGGCAGGTACCGAAAGGCCAGGGCCCCTTTGCGAACCCAGAGCCTGACCAGGGGCACGGCCCGTCCGTCAAGGGTCACCATGGTCTCGACCTGCTCCATCCGGTCAACGTCGGCAAGTGAAAAATCGAGGAAGGTGGGTGCTCCCGAATCAACCCCGCAGGCCAGCACCATCCGCTCCTCCGAATCCCGGTGCTTGTTGGGAACACCGGTATAGGCCACATGGGTTTCGCTGCACACCTGCCCCTTCGCGTAGCGCTCGATCTCGAACCTCGGAGCCTGCGCCAGGCACTCTGCACATCCTGCCATCGATTCCCTCCATGTCGAACTTCATCTCTGCCCCAAGGATAGAATACCGGAGCCATCCGGTCAACACCCCGCATGACAATCCGGGATACGCATGACTATAGCATGATACCATGGCGTTTATCCCGGATTCGGATCACAGATTTGCAATAGATTCATCGCCAGGCCCGCACAAGACCCGAAAAAAGGGCCCCCGAAGGGGCCCCCTGCGAAGCATGGTATCAGGCAGATCAGAAGGTTGACGGCGTCCCGGTATTGGACGGATCGTACCAGGCCTCCATCAGTTCCATCCAGCTTGTAACCGAACCATCGCTGTTGAAGGTGCAGAAGTCGATGTTCCCGTACACCTGCGAACTTGTCCCGCTGCGCTGGTCGCGGCTGGTGTACCAGTCCTGTGTCCCGTAATCGGACGAGCTGTACGAGAAGAAAATCGAGAGTCCGCGCTTGACCGTGCTCCCGGTTCCCCAGTAATAGCTGGTCCCGTAACCCGAAACGCCCGACGCCACCGTTGCCGTTTCACCGTAGGCCTTGATCACTGCATCGCCCAGCGCTGTCAGCACGGTATTGGCTGCCGTCTTGAGTGTGGTCGAATAGGTCGAGCTGGCCGCAATCTTGGAGCACAGCGATCCCAGATCGAAATAGGGATAGTTCTGCCTCGAATAGGTGTCCGTGTTGTCGTAATACTTGACTGCCGAGTTTCGGGTAGACTCGATGGAAGACTTCTTGTTTTCCGCATACATGGCCACAGCCATATTGTCCACCGCAGTCTTGAGAGCCGCGATCTTCGAGAGGTCGGTTGCCGCCAGTGTCTCGCCATCACCCACCGGGTTGGCCTGGATCTGGACCTTGTATGCATCCACAATCAGGGTTGCAAAGCTGGCCGGTGTAATGGAGGCTGACCCGAGATTTCCGAAGATATACTCGTAATCCCAGCCATCACCCTGCTCGGTCTGCATGGAGGCCACCATGTAGCTGGCCAGATTGCGGAACTCGTAGGCTGTCTCGACTGTGCTCATCAGACAGGCATCAAACCCGAGGATGGCGAGTTTTGAGGTCGAGGTAAAGCGCTGGGCCAGGGCCTGCTGAACCTCATCAAGGTAGAGGCAGTCGTCACCACTGGCGTCATCCCAGCAGATAGCCTTGGCCGGTCTTTCGGTCGCAGCCCAGTCCCTTGCACCACCACCATGGTTCCAGAGAACCACCTTGTAGTTGTTGGCCGGGAAATATGTTTTTCCGTAATTGATAAACCAGGAGAGGGTGGCAGGATCGCCCATGTTCTTTTCACCGCAGTTGGCGATATGCCCCCAGCCGGAACCATTGTCATCCAGGCGCTCAGAGCTGAAATAGGTCATCGACGAAGAATCCGGGCGCACGCGATAGAGGCGAGTATCCGTCCAGTCGCTCCCTGTTGACTCTGTTTTTGCCGAAGTATATCCATCCGCAGTTGATGAACCGGTCGCGCGGTCAAGAAGCACAATCACGTTGATATTGTCGGAGATGGCGACTCCGGCGTTGGCCAGGCCCTTTTCCATCTCGTTCATGTCTTCAAGACCCGCCGCCTCAAGGTTGTTGTCCGCATCCAGATACACCATCACGGTCCAGTTTTTGACCGACGCGCTCTGGGACGAGGAAGACGACGAGGAGGAAGACGAAACACTTGAGGACGAGCTGGCTGTTCCGCTGGTGTATTCGAGTGCATCGATCTTCCAACCGCTGGCAGCTACGCTTGAATCAGAGGTAAAGCGGATCTTGACCGTATCACCAGCCACCTCGATGGAAGTAAACGCCCCCTTGCTGCCGGTGTACGTGGCAAGCACGGTCCCGAGGCTGTTCATGATGTACACCTTGTCATAATTGTTTTCGGTATTGAAGGCCGAAAAATGCACCCGCACCTTCGAGGCACCCGGCTGGGTCAGGGTCGAAGTGATATCCTGACTATTGGGGTAGTTTGAAGGGTAGTTGGGAGAGGTCAGGCTCTTGGCCACGCTGACCCAGCCTGTCTGGGTCGAGCTGCTGCTCGAAGAGGAGACGCTGGATGACGAACTGCTGCTTGAGGATGAGACGCTCGACGAGGACGAACTGGCCGTCCCTTCATACGATGTCCAGGTAATGTCATCCACGGCCACCTGCCCGGCCGATGTCGAAGACTGGATCAACTGGATGGTCACACTCCCGGTCCGGTTGACCGTATAGGGTCCGGCTGTCAACACCGTCGTGCCCGATGTTGCCAGCGTGGCAATGGTTGTTCCATTGACCTTGACCAGCAGGCTGGTGGCTGTGCTGTACGCTTTCTTGTACTTGAAGGACAGGGTCCCGACGCCATTATTGACCGTCACGCTCAGGGCCGAGGCGGGGGACTGGCCCTTGCCCAGCACCGCTGTCTTGCCCGTCAGGGTAACCCCGCCCCAGGCCGTCTTCGTGTAAGCCCAGGACCAGCCACCAACTCCGGTAAAACTGCCTGTCACATAGCTCGTTCCCGTAGCTGTGCATGAATCAAACGTCTCTGTGTACGTCGAAACAGTCCTGGCCCTGGCTGCCTGATCCAGCGCGGCCTGATCATCAACACCGGTGACTTCAGGGGCAATGCTGCAGGCTGACAGAACCGCCAGCGCAGCGGCAACGGATACAAAACGACTCCATACTCTCATGGTACCACTCCATTCATATGTCAAGTTTGTACTATCGTGGGACACATCCTCTCATACCCCCATATTCCGTCAATAAAATTCATCTTTTTTTCAAAAACTCTCTCCCTCCCTGTGCGTGCCACCGGAGCCGTTTTGTACTATTTTTAGGATCAACCGAACACAAGAGGACTCCCATGGAATTTGAAGCCGTCATCGGACTTGAAGTACATGCGCAGCTTAATACCGCAACAAAGATCTTCTGCTCATGCGCCAACCGCTTTGGGGCCGAGCCAAACACCCTGACCTGCCCCGTCTGCCAGGGACATCCGGGCGTCCTCCCTGTCTTGAACGGCAAGGCCCTGACGAAAGCCATCAAGGCCGGTCTGGCATTAGGGGGTACTGTTGCCCGCTACTCACGCTTTGACCGGAAAAACTACTTTTACCCGGACCTGCCCAAGGCCTACCAGATCTCACAATACGAGCACCCAATCGTCATCGGAGGGGGCGTCACCGTCGTCCGTGATGACGGGAGCGAGCACACCTTCCCCCTGACCCGGATCCATATGGAAGAGGATGCCGGAAAACTGGTCCACCCGGCCGACACAAACACACACTCCCTGGTAGACCTCAACCGCGCCGGCACTCCCCTGATCGAGATTGTCAGCGAACCCGAACTGCACAGCCCCGAGGATGCGGCCCTCTATCTGACCGAGCTCAGGGCAATCCTGCGCTATATTGACGTTTCGGACTGCAACATGGAGGAGGGTTCGCTGCGCTGCGATGCCAACGTCTCCATCCGGCCCAGGGGGGCAACAACCCTGGGAACAAAGGTTGAAATCAAAAACCTCAACTCGATCAAGGGCGTATCAAAAGCGATTGAATATGAAATCAGGCGTCAGACTGAGGCTCTTGCTTGCGGAACAGCGATCGTCCAGGAAACCAGGCTCTTTGACGCAGACAGGGAGGTTACCCTGTCGATGCGCAGCAAGGAAGAGGCGCACGATTATCGCTATTTTCCCGATCCCGATCTGGTCCCGGTCCTGGTCACGGAAGAGCGGATCAACGAGCTGCGGGCATCACTCCCCGAACTCCCCAGGGCACGCAAGAAGCGCTTTATGGAGCAATACGGGCTGACCCCGAAAGATGTGGGAACCCTCTGCGCCAGCCGTGAGCTGGCTGACTGGTTTGAGACCGCCGCCGCCCTGGCAAAGAACCCGAAAAAAGTTGCCAACTGGATTCAGGCCGAAGTCCTCAGGATACTGAATGCCAAAAACCAGGACATCGCCGATTTCAGCGTATCACCACAGGACACAGCCGGACTGCTCAACCTCGTCGAAGACGGAACCATCAGCGGAAAGATCGCCAAGGACGTGTTTGAAAAAATGGTCACGACCGGACAGGACGCCGAAAGCATCATCGAAGCGGAAGGCCTGCGCCAGGTCTCGGACAGCAACGAGATTGATCTGGTGATTGCAGCCGTCCTTGCGGCCAACCCTGCCCAGGTGGAGCAATACAGGAGCGGAAAAACCGCCGTAAAAGGTTTTCTGGTCGGTCAGATCATGAAACAAAGCGGAGGAAAAGCCAATCCGGCACTGGTCAACCAGCTTCTTGAGCAAAAATTGAACCAGTAGGCACCATCAGCCAGGGCATACCTTCTACTTTCAGGCCACACCAGCCCGCTGCCGGATTCGGGACATCGAAGCAGCCCGCTCGTACGCATCCTGTGCCGGTTTTTCGGTGTGCCTGACGCTTTCTGCCCCCGCCATACCGGAAAGACTGCCCATCCCCAGCATCACCCGGATCTCGTCCCGCTCGATGAGGGATATCTGCCTGTTTCTGGCGAATGACCGGGCATCGTCGGAAAAACCAACAACCGAAAACACCCAGGCGTGCCGGCCCCTGACGACACGCAACTCATCAGCGACCTCCTGCAAGTCCCTCTCCCCAACGGCAGAGAGACTCCGCGAGAAATGCAGGAGGACGGTCTCCCGCTTGCCCTCCCGCTCCAGAAGTCCATGGATCACAAGATCCCGTTTTCTGGTGACCTTGTCCCGCAGGCCCGCAATACCGAGAGCAGAAAGGATCCGCCCGGCCAGGCTCCGGAAT
>JAKPMW010000253.1 GCA_029548715.1 Spirochaetota bacterium
GGACTCAACCAGTTCGGACTGTACGTGGCCTTCCCGGCCCTGATCATCCACAGCCTGCTCAAAGTGCGAGGCAGCTTCAGCCTTGATGGCGAACTCTACCTGCTCAACACGGGCCTTCTCGTCCTGCTGATCGTCATTCCCTGGGTTGTCACCCGCGCCATGAAGACCGAGACAAGGCTGGCCAACACCTGGATCATCTGCATCTTTTTCGGTAACATCGGCTACCTCGGCTTTCCGATCATCACCCGCATGCTTGCCGGAGATCCCCAACTGAGTGCCGGGATGATCGAAACCTCGCTGGCCCTGCACATCTCGCTCTACAATATTGTTCTCTTTTCGCTGGGACTCTTCATTCTTGAGCATTCAAAGGGCAGCCATGGCGGGAGTCTGCGCATCCTGCGGTCGGTGGGCACAAACCCGCTCCTGCTTTCGGTCGTCGCCGGAGTGGCCCTCGCTGTCTTTGACATTCCCCTGCCAAAGGCGGTGGAAGACGTCATCGCCCTGCTGAGCAACAGCGCCACAGCCGTTGTTCTTTTCGGGCTGGGCCTGTTTTTGCCCGATGTACGCTTTGAACGCAAGACACTGGGTCATGTGGCCGCCCTGACCGTCATCAGCCTGCTAATCGTCCCCGCCCTTTTTCTCGCGGCATACGCCCTCTTCCAGCCCGAGCGGGAATTTCTTGTTTCGATCCTCGAAGGAGCCATGCCCCTCGCCGTCTCGCCCTTCGTCCTGGGTGCCAGCTATCCTCTCGACAGGCCGATCATTGCCGGCTCGATCCTTGTCTCGACAGCGCTTTCGGTGATAACCGTCCCGCTCATCCTCAGGCTGGCCCAGGGACTGTGAGGTTTTCGCAAGCGGACCACCACCCCGCCTGATCCGCTGGAGACAGCCGGGACACAAACGCATCCCGGATTCCTCATCCTGATCTATGCATCCAATGCATCCCAGGGCGGGTACCGCATGTCATGGGAAACAGGAGCAGGCACCCGGGTTCTGGTGTACCGCAGCCCGACCAGCGCTGTGGGGCCCACTGCCCTTCAGAGGCGCAGACCGGCATAGATCCCGCTGTACAACATCGCCGGCAGGGCCTGGGCTGTCCCCGGTCCGCCTGCGACCACATCCGCTGTAACAGTCAGACCCGCAAACCAAGGCCCGCTCTGCCAGTTCAGTGCAATCCTTAGGTCAAACTTGACCGCCAGGGCATCATCCCGGCTTTCGCCCCTGGTTCCCCGGTCCACCAGGGTCCGCCACTGCCAGCCAAATTCAATGGCACCCGCCAGGGTCAGAGCGAGACTGTCCCAGACCATGCTGTACCCGTAACCGGGACCAAGCGCAAGGCAGACACCGAAGATATCCACATTGGAAGCCAGTTCGCCAAACACCGGCTCGAGCGCAACCGGGACAATCGGCCCACTGTTTTCGACACCATAGGCATCGAAGGAAGCCTCAAGATACCAGGACCCGGCAGACTTGCGCTGCCGTTCACTCTGCTTGAGGGCCGCCTTGAACGAAAATCGCTCGTCAAACACATAAAACATGTTGAACCCGGCCCTGGTTGTGCGAAGATCGGGGTAGAGAAGATATTTCTTCCCGTCAGGGGCCGCGATCCCGTTGTCGGCACCGTTTTCCAGCCAAAACCCCTGACAGCTCCGCCCATAGAGATCGATCCCGAAGTTTTCAGTCCAGACCGAAAGGGAAAAATCCTGGATCATGGTCTTTCCATACACGTCTTCATCCTGACTGGTAAACGGGAGACGAAACGAGATACTCGCACCCAGCCACCAGAGGCTGAAGCCAAACTCGAGATTGACCGCATCATTGGGCTGAAACACAAGCGAACGATCGCCCCCGACCGTGGCCAGCTCAAGCGAGGCCGAGTAGGTTGCAAGCACAGGGCGAAAGACGAAGACGTCCTCCCTCGTCTCAACCCAGGCCTCGCGCCCTGAGGCAGCATGCACGCTGCTGGCAGTACAGCAGAGCATGAGGAACAGCAGAAACGCCAGCGACACCCGCTTCTTCATGCAAAATCCGTCCCCGGACATCAGCAGCCCCCCCGCTCAAACAGCATCGAGAGATCAAGGACCGTCACCGAGTGCGTCAGTGATCCCATGGAAACATAGTCCAGTCCGCTCGTGGCCAGGGCGGCAATCCGCTCCTGTGTCATGTTTCCGGAGGCCTCGGTCTCAGCCTGTCCGTTTATAATGGAAAGCATGGAGCGAATCATCGCATCATCCATGTTGTCGAGCATGATCCTGTCCACCCCGGCCGCAAGCGCCTCGCGCACCTCGGCTTCACAGGTCGTCTCGACTTCAACCTTGAGACCTGGGGCGGCGGCCCGGGCCCGGCGTACTGCCTGGCTGATCCCCCCCGCTGCCCGGATATGGTTTTCCTTGATCAGGACCATATCGAACAGGCCAGTCCGATGATTGCGGCAACCACCGGCCTGAACGGCATATTTTTCGGCCTGCCTGAGCAGCGGAGTTGTCTTGCGGGTGTCAAGGATCGTCAGGTGTGCACCCTGCGTCAGGGC
>JAKPMW010000269.1 GCA_029548715.1 Spirochaetota bacterium
GCTGCTGCTCCCAAGACGGCCGCTGCTCCCAAGAAGGCCGCTGCTCCCAAGAAGGCCGCTGCTCCCAAGAAGGCCGCTGCTCCCAAGAAGGCCGCTGCTCCCAAGAAGGCCGCTGCTCCCAAGAAGGCCGCTGGGAAAAAGTAACACAGTCAATATTCTTGTCATGCTTGCCAACAAACGCACCCCTCAGCGGGTGCGTTTTGTGTCTGTGAAAATGCAGACTGGAGGGCACTGCCCGTAAGCGGCTCCCGCGCCAGGACGGCGCGGCCCGCATTCCATAAGAAGTAGAAAACGAAAATTTTGGAGGTGGCGGGAGTCGAACCCGCGTCCTGAAACAAGAAATAAGCCCACGTCTACGTGTGTAGTCTGTGGATCAGGCAGTCGGCTTTCCGCGGAAGCCACAGACAACACCGCGAATCGCCCAACCCGTGCATCTCGTCAGACAGGCCCGGATATAACCCGCATGACCAGCCTCCGTAGCGGCGTTCTTATCCGGCCCGGAGGCCTACCGAACAGAACGGCGGCCATCAGGCCGCGAGAGAGTAAGAATTGTCAGCTAATTATTTAGCTTCGGCCTTTTTTACGGGGACACCGACACCCCGACACGCTGCGAACTCTCCTACGATCCAGTCGAAACCGGTACACCCCCTCAAACATGTACAGACTGCCAATACACAAACGTTTCTCTCGATTTAATTATACGACACAAGCGGTCATACATTGCACAAAAACTGAAGACTCGCGATTTCCCGCTTGTAGATTCATTATCGTATCTCTGCTATTCTTTTCTATCCCCTGTCAATCACCCAAATCATGTAGGCTACCATGCCGACGAGAAACGCCCCTGCCTCAATCCGATCCAGCTTTCGGCGTCCAAAGGTATACATGGCTGCGAAAAGCAGGAGTGAGGCACCAAGCATAACCACAAGATCAAGAGTCAGCGCACTTGGCCCCTCCCAGGCTAATGGATGCACAATTCCCGACAGACCCATGATGAAAAGGGTGTTGAAAATGCAGCTTCCCACGACGTTCCCAATCGCGATATCGGCCTTGCCCCGCCATGCAGCGACCGCGGACGTTGCCAGTTCAGGAAACGAGGTCCCGGCGGAGACGATCGTAAGCGCTATCATCCGGTCACTGACACCAAGCGCCCGAGCAAGGGTTGTTGCCTGCTCGACTACCAGTCTCCCCCCAAAAAAGAGTCCTGCCAGGCCAGCCAGTATGGCCAGCCCGGCAAGAGGCACTGGCATCTCCCGCACCTGCCCGTCCCTGGCAGGATCTTCATTCCTGGCGCGCAGGGCCATCCTGAAGACGTACACAAAAAACGCGGCAAACGCGGCAAGGAGGATGAAGCCATCAAGTCGGCTCAATTGATCGGGACCACCATGCCATCCATCAGAAACGAGGCCAAGCAGCAAAACACCGCTCCCGACAACAAAGGGGATCTCCCGCCAGGCTGTGCTCCTCGAAACAGCAAGCGCCCGAATCAATCCGGCGACACCAAGAATCCCCAAAATGTTAAAAATATTGCTTCCAATAACATTTCCGAAGACAACCTGTCCGTTCCCCTCGCTGCTTGCCACGAGATTGACAACAAGCTCGGGTGCCGATGTCCCAAAAGCCACTATTGTCAGACCAACCACAAGGTCCGAGACAGACAAGCGTCTGGCTACGGATGAAGCACCCCTGACAAGAACATCCGCAGCTACAATCAGGCCAACGATCCCGGCCAGAAGCAGCACAATATCAAGAAACATTTCATCTCCTGTCAGAGCCTGAGATGGACAGCCTTTTTGGACAGGCTGCCCCCGACCCCGATATACACCGTCACGCTTGACTCCCGTCCATCACGGCGGACGGTAACCTTGTAGGTCTCACCAGACTTGACGCGCAACTCTCTTGCCTGACCGCGAATAACCCGCCCCTGCGGGCTTTCATTGAGAAACACATCAGCCCAGTCATACCTGCCGGCAAGATGGACCGTGATACCCCCGGTCGAGCTCTCTCCTTCGGTCGGCGCGTTGGGACCAAAAAACACAAGCTGACGGGTCAAGCCACTGGCCAGCCAGGCTGTCTTGGTCTCGGCCAGATCGCCCTGCCGGAGGGTTACCGTGTATGAAGCATTGGCTGGAAGCTGGACAGAAATCGTCTGCCCCGGGGCAATTTCACCCCGTTTGACCGTATTGATCAGCACATCCACCTTGCTCAGGGTACCGTTGTACCTGACCTTGAGGGTCGCAAGAGGTGCCGCACCCAGCGCTCCCGTGACAAAACAGAGTGCCAGGACAGACAGCAGCACGCGCAACATAGCAGGATACATACGAAAACCCTCCCTCTTGAACATAGCCTGTACGGTAGTATACACCGTCCTCCATGCGCCTGTCATTCAGAATGATCAATGAGGCATGTGCAACGCCGGCGCTTTTTCAGGAGGCTGTCCTTGTGCAAAAAGCAGCCCTGAACCCCGAAAACGGAGTCCAGGGGCTGGCAGACTGCCTGGTATCCAGGGGGCTACCCCCGGCCAAGTGCGATCCGACCGGTCCGGGCCATCTCCTTGACGCCATACGGCTTCAGCATGGTGATAAAGGCATCTATCTTCTTCGGACTTCCACTGACTTCGATGGTGACAACCGCAGGGGCAATATCCACAACACTGCCCTTGAAAACCTCGGTCAGCTGGAGGATATCGGGCCGGGTCTTGCTCGAGGCGGTAACCTTGATCAGCAAAAGCTCGCGGTCGATAAAGTCTTCTCCGGTCAAATCGATAACCTTTATCGTGTCAATCAGCTTGTTGAGCTGTTTCTTGACCTGATCGATGATCTTGTCATCACCCTCGACGACAATCGTCATCCTGGATACGGTCTCATCCTCGGTCGGCCCGACCGTCAAACTCTGGATATTGTACCCCCGACTGGCAAAAAGCCCGGCCACCCGTGTCAGGACACCGAAATGGTTTTCAACAAGCGCAGAAATGGTGTGCAGCATCAGGCCATCCCTCCAATCATCTGGGTCAGGGCAGCCCCGGCCGGCACCATGGGGTAGACGTTTTCTTCCTTGGCAATCCGCACCTCAAGAATGGCTGTCCCCTTGTGGTTAAGCATGTCAACGAGGGCAGTCTCAACCTCTGCCGGATTGGTCACGCGACGGCCATAGGCACCATAGGCCTCAGCCAGCTTGACGAAGTCCGGCACATAGGACGGACAGTGATCCCCGGGGGAGGAGCACCCATCAGGGCAGCCCTCGCGCCTGTCAAGACAGGTCGCCGCATAGCGCTTGTCATAAAACAGCTCCTGCCACTGCC
>JAKPMW010000301.1 GCA_029548715.1 Spirochaetota bacterium
TGAAGGAGTCTCAGGATGTTGCATCTGATTCGGTACGGGGCCGTCTGTCTGGTTGCCCTGGCCCTGGTGTCCTGCTCGGTGCATGATGATGAGGATGTGATCAGCACCTTTTCGTATCCCAATCCCTGCACGACTGCCAGCGGGGCAAAGATCGTCGTCAAGTATCAGTCCGGTGCGGCCGGGACTCTTTCGCTTCTCGTGTATGTCATGGACAGGGCCGGCAGTGCAGTTGTGGTCCAGCGACGTTCGGCAGCGGTCAGCTCCGGGGCGAACACGATCGAGATTCCCTGGGACGTGACCAATGACCGGGGTGAATATCTGGCCCCCGGCCCCTACGTTCTCAAGGTGACGACAGAGGGACTGAGCAACAGTCTTGAGTCGCATACAGCCTGGAACAGGATTCTCGTCAAATGAAGGAGTATCAGCGCATGAAGCGGACAGTAATACTGGCGGGCATGCTTGTGTTCGCGGCGGGCCTTCCCCTTTCAGCCGATATCGCGGGGGATCTTGAAACCGTGGGCGATGCGGGGTACCCGGGTTCCTTTTTGTACAACCTGACAAGTGCCAAGGCCCTTTCAGCGGGGAATGCCTGGACGGTGCTGGGCAAGGATCCCTCCTCGGTGTTTTTCAATCCTTCGACGCTTGTCGGGATGAAGGGGAGTGCGGCCCTTCTTTCGCTGGATGTGGCATCGCAAAACCGCGTTCAGGGGTTGGCGGTTGTTGCCCTTCATCAGGATGGCGACAGCGGGCGGCTGACTGCCGAGGCTTCGTCCGGGCGTTCATCCGTCTGGGCACTTTCGGGTGCCTGGTCAGCCATGCGGGATATCAACACCTACACGGACAACAGCGGGACAGCCGGGGCGGATCTTGACAATGCATCCATTCTTGGCCAGTTGACCTTCGCCTCCGCATTCAGCCGGAATGCCGGCGAAGGTGGCTGGGGGGTCAGCCTGCGCGGGATCAGCGAGAGTTTTGATGGTGTCAGCGGGCAGGGTCTGGCCCTGTCTGCGGGAGCGGATTTCAATGTTGTGCTCGGGATCCTGCGCTGCGGGTTTTCGCTCAACAATCTCGGGTTTATCCGGCATGACGGGCGTGAGACGAGCTGGATCAATCCCCTCTTTTCAGCCGGGTTCCTGCTGCGTCTGCCCGGCCTGCCGACGCCCCTTGTCCTGCAGGTTGACAAGGTGCTTGGTACTGACCAGGACGTGGTCCTGCGTATTGCCACCGAATTCAGGCTCTTTTCCCTTCAGGGGGATGACGCAGCCAGCCGGGCCATCGCAGATGCGAGTGCCCTCCAGATGCCGGCCGAAGAAATGCCCACCGAGCTCTTTTTGCGCATGGGTCTGGTCGAAGGGGATATTTTCGGCGGGGTAAGTTTTCGCTGGAAGAGCTTCGACATTGCGTACGGTGGCGGAATGGATCCGATCGATGGCCGGGTCCGGCACAGCCTTTCCCTTGAGATTCATTTTTAGGAAAAACAGCGCACCGCAGGCCTGAACCACGTCTCTTCTGGTATGAATCCGTTCATCCAGGAGGTGTTGTCCGGTGAAGATGCTCATGATCTGTCTGGTGCTGCTGTGGCATGGCGAAGCATTGATTGCAGTGGGTATGCGGGATGCCCGTCTGGCACTGCAGAGGGGGCGCCCCGGGGATGCGCTGGAACTGTACCTGGGGATCATGGCCGGTGGGCGGGATGACGCGGCGGTCTGGTACGGAGTGGCCCGGGCCCAGTTTGCCCTCGACAGGCTGGTGCTGAGTGCGCTGGCCTGTGATGCGGCCATCGTTCGCGACGGGACTCATCAGGGAGCGCTTGTTTTGCGCGGCCGGGTGAGGACGGCCCAGCACCGTTTTCCCGAGGCCATCCGGGATTTTGAGAGCGCCCTTATCCTCCGTCCCGACGATGGATACGTCTGTGTACTTCTGGCCCGGGTTTTGGCCAGACAGGGCCGGCGGAGCGAGAGTTACCGCTATCACGAGCGGGCGGCTGGCACCCTTCCTCCCGACCCGGAGAGAATGCTCGGGGCGGCCTGGGCAGCCGCGGCGATCGAGCGCTGGGGCGATGCAGAAATCTGGTGTCGCCGGGCCGGACTGGCCGGCGCCGGGAAGGCCAGGCTTGCCCTCCTGGCACCCCGGATCCAGTTGCGGCTTGCGGATGCCGAGCGCCGCGGCGGCCGGGTGGAAGCGGCAAAGGCACGGCTCGAGCGCCTTGTCCGGGAGTGGCCGGGTACGGAGGAAGCAGCGAGCGCCCGGCTGCAGATCAAGGCGCTCTCCAGGCTGCCATCCTTGTCCGACAAGGGCAGGATGTCGGGACA
>JAKPMW010000305.1 GCA_029548715.1 Spirochaetota bacterium
TGCCGTTTCCGGTGAGGCCGGAATGGCTGCATCCGGACGCAAGGTCGTGCTTGAGGCAGGGTCTTGTGGTCCGGGGACATACCTCCTGCACTTCTCAACCGACATGACCCTGACCAGTACCCTGGAACCGGTCAGCGAATATCCTCTTATTCCGGATTCGGCCGCTCGCAGCGAAGAATTGCGTGTGACAAGCAATCATGCAGCAAGAATCCGGGTATTGTAAAAAACAAGGCGGGGGTTGGCATGGAAAAAGAGACGTTGCATGCGATTATGGACGCAATCGGACAAACTTCGATTGCCGAGTGCGAAATTGTTGCAAAAAACGGGAGCATCCGTATTGTGCGGAAGCCGGGTGCTGCGGTCTCCCGTCCCGGTGAGGTCAGGCCTTCTCTGGCGCAGGAGAGTGTATCGGGAGCAGATTCCAATGGCAGCAGTGATGACGCAGACCTGGTGGATGTTACATCATCCTGGGTCGGGTTTTTTTACCGGGGCAGCAAAAAGGACGACAAGCCCTGTGTCAAGCTGAGGGATCTGGTCAAGGAGGGCCAGCAGATAGGGTCGGTTGTCACCATGAACGTTGTTCAAAAGGTATCAAGCCCGGTTACGGGAAAGCTGGTTGAAATCCTCGTTGAGGATGGGCAGCCGGTCGAGTACGGGCAGCCGCTCTTGAGAATGCGAATTGAAGCACAGGATATGGTATGATCAAAAAGGTTCTTATTGCAAACAGGGGTGAAATCGCCCTCAGGGTAATCCGGGCCTGCCGGGAGATGGGTGTCTCGACGGTTGCCGTCTATTCGACTGCGGACGAAAACTGTCTTCACGTCCGGTTTGCGGACGAGCAAGTCTGCATTGGTCCACCGGTGTCCAAGGATTCTTATCTGAACATACCGGCCATCATCAGTGCGGCCGAGATAACAGGGGCTGACGCGATTCATCCCGGATACGGGTTTCTTGCAGAAAACTCGAAATTCGCCGACATCTGTGCGGAGCACGGGATCATTTTCATCGGACCGAAACCGCAGACGATCGACATGATGGGTGACAAGGCCACGGCTCGCCGGACTGCGCTTGCAGCCGGGGTCCCCATCACCCCGGGAACGGACATCATCAGGGATGTCGGGACTGGCCTCGCCGAAGCCAAAAAGATCGGATATCCCGTCATCATCAAGGCCACAGCCGGTGGTGGTGGCAAGGGAATGCGTGTTGCCAGGGATGAGGAGGAGTTCCGCAAGTTTTACGAAGTCGCCGGGAACGGAGCCGGCAAAGCGTTCGGAAATCCGGATGTCTATGTCGAAAAGTTCATCACCGAGCCACACCACGTTGAGATCCAGGTTATGGCGGATTCGCACGGGAACGTGGTCCATCTTGGAGAACGTGACTGCTCGATCCAGAGACGGCATCAAAAACTCATTGAAGAAAGTCCTTCGCCGCTCATGACACCCGAGCTGCGCAAAAAAATGGGTGAGGCCGCGGTCAAGTGTGCCAGGGCCGCCAATTACCTCGGAGCCGGGACGGTCGAGTTCCTTGTTGACGACAAGCGGAATTTCTACTTTATGGAGATGAATACCAGGATCCAGGTTGAGCATCCGGTCACGGAGTTGCTGACCGGGGTGGATCTCCTGCAGGAGCAGATCAGGGTTGCTTCGGGAGAGAAACTCTCTGTCAGGCAGGAGGATATCAGATTTACCGGACATGCGATCGAGTGCAGGATCAATGCAGAAAACCCGTACAAGGATTTTATCCCATGTCCGGGGAAGATCACCGGGTTGCATTTCCCGGGCGGGTATGGGGTCAGGATTGATTCCCACATTTACGAGGAGTACGAGATTCCGCCGTACTACGATTCGCTGGTTGCCAAGCT
>JAKPMW010000317.1 GCA_029548715.1 Spirochaetota bacterium
TACAATACCGCACCGGCTTGCTGATACTGCTTTCCTTCCTGCCTCTCGCCCTTTCGGCAACGTTTAATACCGGATACATCCCTACCGTCGTCCGGCACTTTTCGTCGCCAGCCGAGCAAAAGGTTGCCCATGAGCTCTCACGGGGAAATCTCACCAGCTTTTCCCTGGTTGACGCCGGGCTGATTGCCTCAGGGGCCACAACCGAGGAGCAACTCTCGCGCTATCGCAGCAAATATCAGGTCCTTGTTCAAAAGATCAGGCTGGCCCTGCCCGGAATTGGCGGAACAACGCACAACAGGGCCAAAAAGATCTTTGACCTGATGTTCGAGCATGCGATGAAGGCCTACCAGTCCGAGCAAACCACCCTGCTTGAAATATTCGACGAGGGGTACTTCAACTGTGTCTCGGCGACCCTGCTTTACAACCTTCTCTGCGACGAATTCGGGATTACAACCCGGGTAGCTGTTGTTCCCGCCCATGTATACAGCCAGATCAACAACGGAACCGCCTGGATCGATGCCGAAACCACTTCGTCTGCCGGCTTCAATCCCCTCCGTGAACGTGCCTCCGGCAACCCCGAGGGACGGGTCTTTATCGAGGACCGGGGTCACCCGGGCAACAAGTCCTTTATCAATACCGGTCGCCTTGTTGCACTTCTCTACTACAATCGCGGGACACTGGCGCATACCCAGGGCCGATCCACGGATGCTGTCAGTTTTCTGCTCCGTGCCCTCTCGATCTTTCCCCAGCACAAGGAAAGCATGGAAAACCTCCTGGCCGCCATGCTTGAGTGGGCCAAAAAGGAAAGCCAGGCCGGTAATACCACCAAGGCATTACAGATCCTGAACGAATGCGACCAGGCCCTCGGCCCCCGCCAGGAAACAGCAACCCTCCGTGACGGGCTTGTCTTTACCACTGCCCAAAGCTCTGCTGAAAAAGGCGATTTCGCTTCTGCAGTACAGCAGATCGAACAATACCTTGCGTCCCTCCCCGCAAAAACAGCCCAGCATACAACCGTCCTGCGCGGTTATCTCCTGCAGTGGGCCCAGCAAAACATGCAACTGGGAAAATACCAGGAAATGCTTGCCCTGCTTGACCGGGCCGCCCGGATGGGGCAGGACAACTTTGTGGATTCGATGCGGCTTCACCTGATCACCGAATCGGCAAAGCATATCTCCCGCACCCAGGGATACAACAAGGGGTATCGCTTTTTTGACCAGCACTACCCCAAGTCCATCGAAAACAGCACAATCCGCCAAAACAGGCTGCACCTCTACGGACTCTGGATTACAGACCGGATTGAAGCGGGAAAATATGAGGAAGCCTACGTACTCAACCGCTCCCTGAGCGAACTGTATCCCTCAAACCAGGATGTCCGAAACAACGCTACCTGGGTGGTCCAGCGCTGGATGGCATCTGTCTCGTCAAACACTGCGCCCCTGCAGTCAATCCCGCTCATGCTGGACATGTACCGAAAATACCGCGAACCGGTATTTCTTGATGAGCTTGTCAACGGGACACTCCGCGAAGCAAATCGCCTGCAGCAAAACCGTCAGTATGAACAGGCTGAAAGCCTGATTCAAAAAACCAGGGCCCTCGACATCAATGGAGAAGCGGGTTCGCGGCTGGCAAACATGCACCGGGTCATCCTGTTTAACTGGAGCGTCTTTCACGCAAAGAGGGATGAATACGACCATTCAATCGACATAGGAAAAAGGGCTCTCTCCCTCTTTCCCCAGGACAGGGCGCTTGAGACCAATCTCGTCAGTTTTTACTACAACGCCGGCCTGACGCTCATCAACACCCGCCAG
>JAKPMW010000337.1 GCA_029548715.1 Spirochaetota bacterium
CATCGCCGGATCCCCGGCCTCGACCGCAAATGTCAACCCGCTCTTGCGCAATTCGCCAACGAGGGTGGCCGTCTCGAGGGTAAATCCATCCACATGCAGGGAGGGCAGCGAAAACGAGACATTGCGCGGCCCCAAGGCCGCATTCAGGCGGATGATCAGTTCTTCCAGCCTCGTGTAATCGCTGATCGAAAGTGATGCCAGGCTGATCTCGTCAAACCCGGTACTGTCAACAAGGGAAACAGCAGTTTCCACAAGCCGATCCGGGCTTCTCTCCCGTACCGGGCGATACGTCATCCCGGCATGGCAAAAGCGGCAACCATTGGTACACCCGCGCGAAGCCTCGATCAGCCCGCGATCCTGGATCGCACGCACATTGGGGACAATCTGCCGCACCGGGAAGGGTGCGGAGTCGAGGTCGGAGACGATGGCCCGTCGCGCTGTTTCTTTAACCCCTGGAATCCAGGCCCAGGGAAAGCGGGCAAGACGTTCAAGTATCGCCTGCCGGCCCAGTCCCTCGCGCCGGGCATCCCTGACAGTCCTGGCCAGCTCAACCGCAGCCTGATCACCATCACCCAGGACAAACACATCGATCCAGGGTACAAGGGGTGCCGGATTGAAGGCGCAGGGTCCGCCGGCAACAATCAGCGGATCGCTGTTCCCCCGCTCGTCACGCCGCAGGGGAACACGGGACAGGAGGAGCAGCTCGAGAATATTGGTAAACGTCATCTCGTACTGCAGGGTAATCCCGATGACGGCGCATGTATCCAGTGGCGTCTTGGTCTCAAGGGTCCAGAGGGGAAACCCCTTTTCCTTGAGCAGATCCGCCATGTCGGGCCAGGGAAGATAGACCCGTTCGACAGCACAGCCCTCAACCTGCGAGAGAGCCTCATAGAGGATCCGCAGCCCAAGATTGGACATTCCGATTTCGTAGACATCGGGATACGCCAGTGCGATCACGCATTCGGCATCAGGCCTGAGAATGCTGTTATACTCACCCCCGGTGTACCTGGCCGGCTTGGCCACCCGGGGAAGAAGCGGTACGATATCCCGCTCAAACACAAACCCCCCGTTCAATGGACATACCTGCGCATCTCGATATTGAAGAGGAGTCCGACGGCAATCAGGTTGGTCATCAGACTCGAGCCTCCATAGGAAACAAAGGGAAGCGGCAGTCCTGTGACAGGCATCATGCCTGTTGCCATGCCAATATTGATGAATATGTGAAAGGCAAACATGGCAACAATGCCCGAGGCAATCAGACTCCCGAGCATATCCTTGGCGTGGTAGGCAATCATCACCCCCCGGTAGAGAAAGACAAAATACAGCATGATCAGAAAGAGGCTGCCGACAAACCCCCACTCTTCACCCAGGGTGCTGTAGACAAAGTCCGTCTTTTTTTCGGGGAGATAGTCAAGCGCATTCTGCGTGCCCTTCATGTATCCCTTGCCCGCAAAACCGCCCGATCCGATGGCAATCTTTGACTGGATGATGTTGTATCCGGCACCCCAGGGGTCCTTTTCGGGATCAACAAACACCACAATCCGTTTTCGCTGATAGGGCTGGAGATAGGAATTGAGCGAGGCGGCAATGATCAGGCCCAGCGGGATGACCACAATGGCCGAGGCGAATTTCAGCACCGGCCGAATCCGGCTGAAAAACCAGACCACAAAGGCAAGCAGGGCAATGCTCCCCATGATGATCGAGATATCTATCAGTACCGCATTGTTGGCCAAAATCGAGATCAGCCAGCCCGAGAGGTCACCTATCTCCTTGTAATAGGCGACAAACATGGGAATCCCGGCACCCAAAAAACCCAGCAGAAAGAGTGAAAGGATGTGGCCGATCTTTGCGCCTGCAATAAAAAGCATGGCAAAGCAGATCGCAAAAAATACGAGGCCTGTTCCAAAGTCAGGCTGGATCGCAATGATACCAAGCGGCGGGACGAGGATAAAAAAGGTGATGAAGAAGTTCCTGATATCCTGAATATCGTCCCCAAGCATGTTGAGAAACCGTGCCAGTGAAATGATGGTAAAGATCTTCATCAGCTCAGCCGGCTGGATATTGAAAAACCCGAGATTGATCCAGGCCCGGATACCCTTGACCGGAGGAAAGAGCAGCGAGACGGCAAGCAGGACAAGGCCGCCGGCATAGAGATAGACAGCCCATTCGACATACTTGTTGTAACTGACCGAGATGGTCAGGAAAAACAGGAGCACCCCGACGATAAACCAGACAAACTGCATGTAAAACTCGCGGTCAACCTGCGTCCCTCCTGAATGGGTCGCTCCGGTACTGTATATGGTCAGAAGACCGATGACCACAAGGGCCAGGGTGGCGAAAATGATCATCCAGTCAATGTGCAGACGGTTTTTTCTGGCGGCACTTTCCATCAGGTACTCCTTGCACGATTAGTCACGCTTTTGCTCAAAACTCTTCCAGATCCGCTGCATTGTCTGTTCGACCGTCTTGTTTTCAAAATGGGCCCGAATGATACAGGCCGCGACCGGAGCCGCCATCGCCCCGCCGCCACCGGCATTTTCGCACACAACTGTCACGGCTATCACATCTTCGGGATTGCGGGCATCCGCCGGGGCAAAACCGGTAAACCAGGCATGTGTTGTATCCTGCGATGTCTCGGCGGTTCCCGTCTTTCCAGCCACCTGGACAACCGGAGAAAACGCTGCACTGCCGGTCCCGCCCTGGACGACCCTGATCATGCCTGCCTTGACAGCAGCAAACGTGGACTTCGAAACATCCGTGGTAAAGAGGACATGTCGCCCCTCATTGCGCTCAATCGCATGGTTGTTGTACAGGCTGCGGATCTCTTTTTTGAGGTAGGGCTGATAGGCAATGCCCTCGTTAAAGATGGCACAGGTCATCATGTTGATCTGGACCGGAGTCACCAGGAGATCACCCTGCCCAATGGCAAGGTTGAGGGTATCACCATCAAGCCAGGGGCGTCCCGCCGTCTTGCGCTTCCACTCGCGGGTGGGGACAAAACCGGAGACCTCTCCAACGAGATCGATTCCTGTTTTTTTTCCAAAACCAAACATCCGGGCATACTGCAGGATGGTGTCAGCGCCAATATCAAGGCCCGCACGGTAGAAAAACACATTGCAGGAATTCATGATGGCATCAGAAAGCGACTGATGGCCATGTCTTCCAAACCAGCATTTGAAATACCGGTCCCCAAGCATGTACCCGCCGTCGCAAAAATGGGACGAGCGTGCAGAAAGCCGCCCGGTTTCGAGACCGGCAATGGTTGTGATCAGCTTGAAGGTCGAACTCGCCGGATACTGGGCCTGGATGACGCGATTGAAGAGCGGCTTGTCAGGATCACTTTCGATCCTGCGGTACTCCTCGACATCAAGCCGCTTGTAAAAAAGATTGGCAGCATACCCGGGGTTTGAGAGGATGGCCAGGACCTCACCGGTCGCCGGTTTGGTCACAATCACTGCGCCCCGCATCTTGCCCATTGCCGCCTGCGCAACCTTTTGCATCGAACTGTCAATAGTCAGGACAAGCGGCCTGCCATGAACCGGCTGCTTGCGGATCATCTGGTAGGTGACCTGGTTGAGCGCGTTGACCTCGCGCTCAAGCGTCCCTTCCTCACCCCTCAGGTCGACGTCATAGACGTTTTCGATCCCGGTCTTCCCGATCAGGGCTCCCGGGCGGTACCCCTTGCCGGATGCCGACTTGAGCTCTTCCTGGCTGATATATCCCGTGTACCCGAGGATGTGGGCCAGGGTGTTGGTCAGGGTATAGACACGGATCGGTCTGTTGTCCCAGTAGACGCCGGGAAACTCGTCAATATTTTCGGCAATCCGTGTGATGGTGCGGTAATCCACACCCTCCTTGAGAAGCTTGGGACTGTACTGATCCCATTTATCCTTGTTCATCAGTTTGCGGATTTCGTTGGTCGTCATTTCAAGAACAGAGGCGATGCGCTCAACGACCCTGTTCCACTCCGCCTTTTCCTTGGGCATCGCTGCCGGAACAATGGTCACACACAGAGACTTGCGGTTGGCAATCAGCTTTTGACGAAATTCCCTGTCATATATTTCGCCACGATAGGCCATGATGGGGACAAGGCGTACCCGGTTTTGTTCGGACCTGGCCTCGTACTCCCCGACCTTGATAATCTGGAGATAGGCAATCCGCAAAAGAAGCATCAAGAGCATCATCGCAATCAGCAGAAAGAGTGTCGTTACCCGCTGCCTGAAGACTCGTTGTTGCCCTGGTCTGATAGTGTACTTCTGCATGGCTCACCGCATTGCCGGAGCTGCAAACCGGTTCATCATCCAGAAGAGCGGGCCCGCGAGGACCGGGTTGATCACCAGTTCAAGCAGGAGCCCACCCGTCAGATAGCTCCCGTAAAAATCCCCGATCTCGGCAAACAGCAGGGCAAGAATCCCCAGCGCAATCCCCTTGATGACTGTCGCGATAAAGACAAGCACGGCCGAGGTGACAAAATTTTCAGCATTGACCTTGTGCTGGGTAAACCCGAGCGCAAACCCGACAACGGTAAACACGAAGGCATAGCTCCCGAACAGGGCCGGAGAAAAAAACTGCTGCATCATTCCGGCAGCAAAACCCGCACACTGTCCGGCCATCCCTCCCCGCTTGAAGGCCACAAAGGCAACGACAACCAGCAGGAGGTCCGGTTTGACCTCGTCGATCTTGAGGATATCTGCAAAGACCGTACTCTGGAGCAATCCGAAAAACACGATCAGGAGCGCAATGATGACGGCATTTCTCACAGCTTTTTTTGCTCCTTTTCGAGTTTTTCGATGTCCGGAGAGGGAAGTTTCTTGACCACATACACATTTTCAAGTTTTGAGAAGTTGATGGTAGGAACAACCTCAGCCCGGAGGAAAAACTGCCCCTTGTCCCGCTGGACATTGGTCAGCGTCCCGATCGAGAGCCCCCGGGGATACATATCACTGTGTCCGGAGGTAACTACCGCATCCCCGTCACGGGCCGGCGCTCCGATGTCGATGTACTCGATCAGGCAGTGGGCCGACAACCCGTTTCCGCGCACCATTCCATAATAGCGGGAGGCCTCAAGGATTGCACCCACCCAGGTCCGCGATCCCCTGATGGTTGTCACAAGCGCCGAAAAGGGAGTCGTCATCGTCACCCGGCCCACTATACCGATCTTGCCATCCTCGTAGGCAATGACGGGCATCCGCTCGGCAATACCATCCGAGGAACCCTTGTCAATGATGAAGGACTGGTAATAGTTTTGCGGATCCTTGCCCACTATCGAGGCAAGGACGTGCTCGTAGCGGACCTGCCGACGTTCCTCAAGCAAGCGCTCAAGCCGGGCGTTGCGCCTCTGCAGGGTCTCGATCGAACTGTCCTGCTCTTCGTATTTTTTCAGCCGGGCCTGAGTCCGCAACAGCTCCTTTTTGAGAGTCTCGATCTCGCCCAAGCCCTCCCAGAGGGAGCGGAAGAAATTGAAGACCCCGTTGATGACATACTCGAAGGGATAGATGATCGTCAGGACAACACTTTTCAGGTTGAGGGTAAAGCTGGCACTGGACGTCCCCATCATCGTAAACGAAACCACGAGGAGGAGCAGAAAGACCAGCACCTTGCGATTTTTATAGAAGAAAACAGAAAGCATCCTGGACTCTTTCCACCTGCATCAAACTGGATTGGCCAACCAGACGATCAGTACTTGCCGCGCTGAATGTACTTGAGCTCTTCGAGATAGCGCCCTGTCCCGAGCACAACACAGGTGAGCGGGTTTTCGGCAAGAAATACCGGAACCCCGGTCTCCTGCGAGAGATGCTCGGGCAGCCCCTTGAGCAGCGAGCCGCCCCCTGTCATCACAATTCCCCGGTCAACAATATCGGCAGCCAGTTCGGGCGGAGTCTGGTCCAGCGTTGTGCGGACAACCTCGACAACGGCGTTGATGACTTCCTGGAGGGCCTCGCGGATCTCAACCGAATCCATCTCAAGCGTCCGGGGCAGTCCCGAAATCGAATCGCGTCCCTTGATCTCCATTGTCTCGACCTTTTTGGAGGCCGGATAGGCGTTCCCGATCTGGATCTTGACCTCTTCGGCAGTCCGTTCGCCGATGATCAGGTTGTGTACCTTCTTGAGATACTGGACAATCGCCTCATCAAAATCATCGCCGCCAATGCGGATGGAATTGGAAAGCACCATACCGCCCAGCGAGATTACCGAGACCTCGGTTGTACCGCCACCGATATCAATGACCATATTTCCGGCAGGCTCATTGATCGGAATATTGGCCCCGATAGCCGCCGCGAGGGATTCCTCGATCAGGTAAATCTCGCGGGCACCGGCCTGTTCGGCAGATTCCTTGACCGCCCGCTTTTCGACCTCGGTGATCCCCGAAGGAATCCCGATCACAATCCGGGGCTTGACCAGGGTCTTGCGCGAATGGACCTTCTGAATGAAGTACTTGATCATCCGCTGCACGGTTTCGAAGTCAGCAATAACGCCGTTTTTCATCGGGCGGATGGCAATGATATCGCCGGGAGTACGCCCGAGCATGCGCTTGGCTTCCTGTCCAACGGCGAGAATCCGCCGGGTTCCGTTTTCAACGGCAACCACCGATGGTTCCGAAAGGACAATTCCCTGCCCCTTCACATGGACGAGCGTGTTAGCCGTCCCGAGATCGATGCCCATATCGTTTGAGAAGAGGCTGTAGAGCTTGTCAAGTACCATGTGCGGTGGACCCTTTCGTCGCGGAAAAGTGAGAGCGGGATTGCGCTTCAGAGCAAATATAGGTAAGACTACGGATACAGCAAAGACTTTTCAGTCTTCCCACGCATTTCACCTCGCGGAAAGGCACGCCGGGAAACTGCAGGAATACTCCTTAGCGTGCATTGGTCCTGTGCTGGGGAGAAAAGCGCAGCTTGAGAATGGCCGGGCCAAAGTGCGGGTCTGCCTCAAGACTCTTTTGCCAGAGCGCACGGGCCGCAGCCGGATCGTTTTTGAGCTCAGCCATCTTTCCCAGCCAGTAGTACCCCTCGGCGTAGTTGGTATCCATGCTGACAGCCTTTTCAAACCATGTCCGGGCCAGTTCATGGTTGCCCAGGTGGAACCATGTCCAGGCCAGCTGCCGCGCCGCAAAAACACGCAGACCGTCCTGATTGGCGTGCTCCTGAACGACTCCGAAGGTATTGACGGCGTTTGAAAACTGGCCCGTGGCCACCTCGCACAACCCGATATAGGCGTAGTTGAGCACGTTGGGTTTTCTGTTGGCCTCACGGTAGTACACGAGGGCATTGGTGTACCGCCCGAGGTGGTAGTTCAGGTAGCCCATCATCTGCTGCATGGTGTCAAACCGGGCAATGGGGTCCTCGCCCCTGACCAGGCGCTGATCGTTGGTATTGAGCGTCTCAGCCTGCCTGAGGTACTGAAGCGCATCCTCATAAAACTGGTCACCCTTGCGCAGGTAGGCAAACCCGAGGATGAAATAATCCGCTGACGTCAGGATCCCTTTTTTATCAAGCAGGATGGCCTTTTTGATGGATTCGACAGCCACCTTGTAGAGATCCCAGCCCTCCTCGGTCTTGTCGTTCTTTTCGTGGTCAAAGCGAAAGGCCTTGCGGAACGCGTTACGGCCCATCAGGAGAAGCGCCCGGACATCCAGGGGATCTTTTTCGTACAGCGAGCGGGCCAGCTTTTCAGCATCTTCAAAACGGCTGTCCGCTGTCATCTCCTCAATATTCCGGTACACGTCAGATGGTTTTGAGACAAGCAGGACGAATACCAGGCCCAGGCCAAGCACGCTCCCGATGACAGCACCCTTGAGCAGGATGTGAGGCTTTCTGTCGTCTTTCTGGCCCTTGGCCAGTCGCTCGATGGTTGATCGCTTCATCACGCCCTCCTGTCTGCAATCTACTGTCTGGGCACCCTCCCGGTGTGCTTTTTTGCCGCCCGCAGAACAACACCTGCAATACTTCCCTCCGATAGGCTACTGCGGGAGACTGCTCCCGCGCATGGACAACAGTCTTTATTTTCAGGCCCTCCCGTGGTAGATTGGTACGAGCGGGGGCGATGTGTCCCTGCGGCGCACCCTTCCGGGATGCGTCATTCAATAGACTGCAGGAGACTTTCCCCGCGATGTCCAAGCACGCCCACTCCTCTCACCCGAAAAAAAAGGTCGAATGGGACCTCAAGCGCATTCTTTCAACCATTTTTGTCACGACGATCAGCGCCCTCCTGGTTTTCTTCTTTATCGCTTCTGACGCCATCTCCAGTTGTGGTGGAGGCCAGGGCGGACGCCCCCTGCTTGCCAGGTACGAGGGCGGACGAATCTACCTTGGAGATGAGGAACTGGCCGGGGCAATCACCAGGCTGCAGGAACAGAACCGGGATGCCAATTCCAAGGAACTGGCCAAGACGGCCCTCAATCAGGTAGCCCAGGCCCGGATTTTTGCGGCAGCGGCACGCCGTTTCGGGCTGCCCGTAACGGATGAAACACGCGGAGCCTTTCTGCGCAGCTATCTCGAGACAGCCAAGATCAGTCCCGAACAGTTCAGGTCCGCCAGCCGGAATTACCAGCGCGAAGTCATCGCCTCACTTGAAGGCGAGTACACCAGACGGGCGCTCCAGATGGATATCATGGCCGCAGGACGGGCAACACGCCTTGGCATGAGGATCGACAGTGAGGTCCAGGCCATGAAGACCGCCATCGATGCCGTCTCCCTTGACCTGAGGACCCTGCTTGAGGGCAAAAACCCGTCCAATGACGAACTCAGGACCTGGTTTGAAAGCCAGAAGGGCACCCGGGGCGACGAGCCCTGGCGGCGGGCAGCCTCGTTTGAGGCCCTGACAGCGGACACCCGGACATCCCTGATCGAGTCCTGGAAAAAGGCCAACGCCGCAGTCCTGCTGATGGGTGCGGTCAAGGAAATGGATGACAAGATGAAGCTCGTCGAGGACGCGGTCAAGGCCGGCAAGTCACTTGATGAAGCGGCCCGCAGCGCTGGCCTGCCCCTTGTCCAGTCCGACTTTTTCGCCTTTGGCGAAAGCCCCAAATCCGGTGACAGGGCAATCCCGGTCAACCGCGACTTCTTCCGCCAGCTGGCCGGAGTTGCCACGGGGAGCACTTCCCCCCTGATAAAAATCTCTGGTGGCGGCGAGAGTATTCCCCAGGCCATGCTGATCTTCAGGGTCCGCGAGCGACGCACCATCCCCGACTATGACCCGATCCTCGTCTCGGACAAAGCTGCCTTCGAAAAGCTGCCCAAACCAGAGCAGGACAGGATCCGTGATCTGATGCGCACCCAGCTCAAGCGGATTGAGGAGCAGACCAGATACGCTCTCTTCAATGACTTCTTCACCTCCCTCTGGTCGGCCGCAAACTTTACCATCATCGAAAAAACTCTCGACCAGCTGTAAGGCAAGAGAGGGCAATGACACGCCATGCCCAGGACCCGAGCCTGTCTGAGATGAACACTCATCTCGACAGGCTTTGTCATTTTCAGCTTGCAGCAGGCCTCCCTGCGGATGCCTCTCTTCTCCCTGCAAAAAACGGCACGCCCACCCTGCTTGTCGGCAGACGGCACATCCACAGTGCCTTCGACCCCCAGCGGGAGGCAGAGCGAATCGCCGGACAGCACAGACAGGCAGCCGCAGGAGTGCTCTTCGGGTACGGCTGCGGCCATGTGGCGCTTGCCTGGCATGCTTCAGCCCCCCGCCCGCTCCTCGTCGTCGAGTGCAGACCGGATCTTTTGCCGGCCGGACGAAGCACCGCAGACCAGTTACCGCCCGGAAGCGGGATGTTTTTTGCCCGCGCAGAAGGGGGCCGTCCCCTTGAGGAGGATGTGCTCCGTTTTATCCGCTCCCTGCCTGCTTCAAGCCTCAAGTCCCTGGCCTGGATGGACACGCCCGGGGCGGTTGCCCTTGACCCTCCCTCATGGGAAAGGGCCCGGGCCGCCGTAAAAAAAATCATTTCTGATTTTATGACAAATCTCTATACCGAGCTTGAGTTCGAACGCCTCTGGTTTGCCAACATCCTGACCAATGCCGGGCTGCTGGCACAAAACGGGCGCCTGGCATCCATGGCGGGCTGTCTCGCCGGTCGAAGCGTCCTCATCGTCGGTGCCGGGCCCGGGCTTGATCGCTGGCTGGGATGGCTGCGTGAGGCCCGCCGACACGCTGTAGTACTTGCAGTGGACACAGCGCTCAAGCCGCTCGTCTCGGCCGGAATCCTCCCCCACGCTGTCATCAGCCTTGACGGCCAGATTCACAACCTTCACGACTTTACCGGGGTAGACACACACAAGCTAACCCTGCTGTGCGATATTTCGGTATACCCGGCCATTCCCCGCCTGCCATTTGCCCGACGGATTTTTTTTGAAACCGCGGACATTATCGAGCAGGACGGGCGGCTTGCCGTCATCAGCCACCCCCTGACACTCTGGTGCAAACAGGCCGTAGGCGAGCTGGGTGCCGCCCGCAGCGGAGGAAATGTCGGAACAAGTGCCATCGAGCTGGCCCGGATCTTTGGAGCGGGACGGATCCTGCTTGTCGGATGTGACCACGCCTGGCCGGGAGGCTTGACACATGCCCGCGAGGCCCCCGCCATGCAGCGGCTGCGCTGGCGTGAAACACGTACCATGACCGCGGCCGGGGTACTCCGCAGCGCTGCCGCGCGCAGGGCCACCTTTGCCGGCATGGATTACGACGGAAAACCGGTACTGAGCGACATCATCCTTGCAAAGTACGCTGCCTGGACCTCGGCCGCGTATGCTGAAGCCTGTCATGAACCGGGCGCCGGCCAGCAACCGGAATGGGCAACCCTTTCGCGCGAAGGCCTGGTCCTGGAGGGGATACCGGCACTGAAGACCGCTGATGAAGCCAGTCAGTTTATCGGTTTTGAGAATCTCCCCGAAGATGTTTTTCCAGTCCATGCCCCGACCGCTTCGGACCACGAAGGACTCTCAAGCCGGCTGAGGCTGCTGGCTGACGCCACTGGCCATGTCCTTGCGCGCTGCACGCCCCTGCCGCCACTGGAAGATGTCCTTGAGCTCTTTGAGCGGTTTCCATTTTTGCGCCGGGGCTACGGCGCCCAGGTACTCCACGCCGACAAGACCGGGAATGCGGACTGGCTCCTGGGTGAGGTTCGTTTTCAGTTAGAGAAGATCCGGCGCATCCTGACCCGCTGCGGATACTGAGGCCCCTTTGCCGCAGCCTGATCCGCCCCCGACCATGTGCTGGATCGCGGATGCCCTCGCCGGAGACTGTTCCCCAGACAATGAATCCTGCCGCCTGACAAACCTGAGGTAATAGATGCGCCGCCCCATCGCCCGCCAGCGCTTTTCGTAGAGGGTCCGGGGATAGCCTTCAAGCCCCTCCCCGTACCCTTCCCAGCCATGCACGTTTTCAAACTCTCCCTTGTAAAGCCAGGGCTGCATCCGGGCAAGGACGTCAACGATCTGCGGATAGTAGTCACAGACCCAGACAAAATCCCCCCCGGGAGATATCCGGGCGAGCATGGCTGCAATCGCCTCGCTGCGATTGAGCCGGTTGTCCCGATGCCTGTACTTTGGCCAGGGATCGGGAAAATTGACCGCGATCCGGTCTGCCAGCACCCCGGGAGGCATCCCGGCCAGAATGGCGAAGGCATCTCCAAGCATGAACCGCAGATTGGAGAGTCCCTTGCGGTCAGCCTTGCGGCAGCTCTTTTCAACGCGCTTGATCCGTAAATCGATCCCGAGGCAGTCTGTTCCCGGATAGAGGGCGGCGTATTCTTCGAGAAAATGTCCGTTGCCACACCCGATCTCGATCATCAGGGGGGTCCCGGGGCGGCCCCAGGCGGAGGTTTCCCCGGCAAATCCGGCAACAAGCGAGGGTGAGACGATCCGGGCTGGAACAGGACTGCGCATGACTGGCTACATACTCCTTCTTGTGTTTGATCGGGTGTTGTATCAATATACTCACTGTTTTTTGTTTTCCGCCCTCAAACCCGCTGTTACTTTTGGCTGCATGGACAAGAGCGAAGCATCCGTCATCTCGAAAGAGGGATATGCCCTCATCAAGCAGGGCCTGTTTTCCGAGGCCGAGGCTGTTTTTTCCGGCGGACTCGAAAAAGACCCGGACAACAACTACCTGCGGGTCGGCCTGGCTGACAGCATCCGCAAGTCACGCCGCTTCCGCGAAAGCATCCCCCACTACGAAAAGGTCCTCGAACATGACGGAAACAACCGTTTCGCCCTTCTCGGCCTGGGTGACGCCTGGCGCGGGCTCAAGGATCACGACAACAGCCTGCGGGTCTGGCTGCGCTACATCGAGGACTATCCCAAGGATTATTCGATCCTGACACGCATTGCGGACGCCTGGAAAAAAAAGGGCAATCGCGACGAAGCCATGCGCTATTACCTGCTGGCCCTGGATGCAAACCCCCGCAACAAGTTTGCCCTGATGGGGCTGGGGGATTTTTACTACAAGGAGCACCAGTACACGACAGCGATGGAGTACTGGACCCGTCTGCTTGAGATCGAACCGGATCTGATCAACATCCTGACCATGATGGGAAACATCTGCCGCCGGCAGCATGCCTTCGAAAAGGCAGCCGGGTACTTTCGCCGGGCCCTCGAGATCGACCGCAATAATTCATACGCGATCTTCGGGATGGCCGATGCACTGCGGGGACTGCAGGACCATGCCGCCGCCCTGCCCTGGTGGCGCGAGATCATGAAACTCGATCCGGACAACCGCAAGGTCCAGACCCGAACCGCAGACTGCATGATCCATCTCTCCCTGTTCGACGAAGCCGAAGCGATCCTGACAGAAATCCTCTGCCACTCATGGGACCGGTATGCGGTCTATGCCATGGCACGCATCCAGCGGGCCACCAACCGGACCGAAATGGCCATCCAGAACTACAAGGCCCTCCTGATCGAGAACCCCTCGGATGTCCGCACAATCATCAATTATGCCGAACTGCTGGCCGCGACCGAGGGATACGAACAGGCGATGGCCTTCCTTGAAGCCAGGCGCCACGAGCTGCACGGACTGCGGGATCTGGAGTCGGCCATCAGCCGGTTTTCGTCACTCCAGCTCGGCACACACCCCTGACGATTGACGGACTGCAACACACAAACCGGCAATACGAAAACAGCCCCGAACGGTCTGACCGTCAGGGGCTGTAGAGTATCCTGATCCCGCCGGTCGGGCTCAGAGAGCCCTGATCACCACCGTCGGCTTGCGTACTTCGGGCAACGCATCAATGGCCGCGATCGCCCGGGCCATGTTTTCCTCGACTGCGGTATGGCTGATCATCACGACAGGCACGGCCTCTTCACTCCCGGCTTCCTTCTGGATCATGCTGGCAATGCTGATGTTGTTTTCGCCCAGGATTCCGGTGATACGCGACATGATGCCCGGCTTGTCGACAGTGGAAAAATGCATGTAGTATCGGTTTTCGGTACGCCCAAAGGGGACAAGCGGCCTTTTGCGGGCAGAGGAAAAGAAGGGCGGCATGGTGTTGTGATCCCGCATGGCAAGGGCAATATCCACAATGTCCCCGACCACTGCGGATGCCGTCGGTCGCGAGCCGGCACCTTTTCCGGTCAGCATCCCGTCACCCAAAAAGTCACAGCGCAAGAATACCGCGTTAAACTCGTTGCGAATCGAGGCCAGTTGATCATCAACCGGCACCAGCGTCGGATGCACCCGGGCCTCGATTCCGGCATCGCCCCGTTCGCGGGCAATCCCGATCAGCTTGACAACATACCCCAGCTCGCGGGCATAGCGGATATCGTTTGTATCAATCCGGTCGATCCCCTCGACATGCACATCAGCCATATCCACCGGTGTATTGAAAGCAAGCGCCGCCAGAATGGCAATCTTGTGGGCCGCATCCCCGCCAGTGATATCCAGAGTCGGATCAGCCTCGGCAAACCCGCGGGCCTGGGCTTCGGCCAGGGCAGCGGCAAACGAGAGTCCGTGCTCTGCCATCCTGGTCAGGATATAATTGCATGTTCCGTTGATGATTCCGCGAATCTCGAGAATCCGGTTACCCACAAGGGCCTCGCGGATGGTCTTGATGACGGGAATCCCCCCGGCCACGCTGGCCTCTATCCCGAGGGCAAGCTGCTTGCGGGCGGCTGTCTGGTAGATCTCCTGCCCTTCCTTGGCCAGGAGTGCCTTGTTGGCCGTGACCACGTGCTTTCCGTTTTCGAGCGCAGCCAAAACCAGTTTTTTGGGGAACACCACCCCGCCCACCAGTTCGACGAGAATATCGACAGCAGGATCGCTGACCAGATCCATCCCGTCCTTGTAGATCCTGATCCCTGTCCGGTCAAAATCCGGACGCGAATCGATGGCCGGCTCGGCTATGGCGACAACCGACAGGGAGACACCCGTTTTTTCGCGGATCACCAATGCATTTTCCCGGATAAGTTCGACCACTCCCGAGCCGATGGTGCCCAGTCCGGCAATACCTATTCTGATATCCATGCTGATCTCCCCGTTTGTCTCAAGCTATATCACATACTCGAAGGATAGTGAAATCCGTTCGTATCTGTTGGTTCTGGTAAAAATATCAAAAATAAGGGTATCTTGCAGTGCAAAATCGATGCGAAAGTACTGACTGGTCCAGGCTCCGATCCCAAAGGTCAGCGCCGGCTGGATATCGGACGCATTGTTGGCATTGTGGGTAAAGGTCAAAAACCCGCAACGGAATTCGGCGCCGATCGAGGTCAGCAGCGTCTGGAACCCGATGTGAGGGTGGAGGTTGCGAAACATGCCGACTGGCTGGACGGGGTCTGCCCTTCCGGCATCACTCGCGTAGCGGATCCCGGCCAGATCGACAAACTCAAGATCAAACGACAGGATCGAATGCCGGGCCGGTCGCCAGGCCAGTCCACCCTGCACCATCAGCGGAAGCCGCTCACTGACCCGGGTATCCCCCCGCAAGGCATCCCACTCAAGCCGGACCGGAAGCCGCACGGTCAAGCCCAGCCTGACACGGTCCGAAACGGGAGCGAGAAAACCGGTCTGCCAATACACTCCGGCCGCCGCTTCATCGTCCGTCAACCCGACTGCAAGCCCGACCGTATTCCCCCAGGAAAGCCAGGGGGTCAGCTTCCAGGAAACACTGGCCCCGAGCACATGCACACTGTACTTTCCGGAAATACTGCGCCAGTGTGTCGTCCATGACAAGGCAGCATGGACCACCCCGTCCTCCAGCGGAAAACAGGCTGCGACCAGGGGAAAATACTCCCAGTCGAGCTTGATACTGGTATCCACCAGCCGCTGCATCTGGATCTGTGAAAGGAGTTGCCACGAAAATACGGCCTTTTCAATCTGGATCAGACCAGCCGGATTGGCGTGCACCGCACTGGCATCATCGGCCAGCGAAACAAAGGCACCCCCCAGAGCCATGGCCTTTACACCTGGTGAAAAGGGATCGGAGGGATACCAGTCGGCCGCGAGAGGTCCTGCCATGCACAGCACGACAAGAACGGCAAGCAGCCCTCTGCGGGATTCCTTCATGCCTGCTTTGGAGGGACAAGCATTCCCACGGCACAAACCACAAGGCCAGCCACAAGAAAGAAGGGTGCCAGAAAACCCGAAAACCCGTGATGATTCTTTCCTACAAGAACCATAACCGTCATTCCCAGCACAAAGAGCGCCAGCCCCGCAAATACCAGCAACCAGTTTCTCCGGCTCATCGCCGTCCTGTCCTGCTCGTCAGCCATCAATCCGCCCTCCTGTCAGGTTCGTGACCGGTTCCGGAGATATGTGCCGGAACCCTGTAGAGAAAATATACCAAAAGCACAGACAGGGGCAGCATTCTCAGGACGACAGTCCAGAGCCCGCCGGCCGGATCGGTCCGCTCGCGGATATCAAGCGCCATCCATACAGCCATAAGAATGATCCAGACACCGGCCCGACCCGCTGCCGGAAGATACAGCCTGACCACCAGATCCAGCCGGGAGGCACCGGACAGTCTGGCAGCAGCCAGGACATGGGGAGAAAAGCGGTTGGCCAGGGCACTTCCCGCCAGCATGCAGGAGGCAAAGGATGAAATCATCAGAACCAGCGGCCGCCCGGCCAGGGAGAGCAGATCCCCATGCGGAAAAAGTGCCAGAAACGCAAGACATCCCAAAACGGGGG
Organism: Spirochaetota bacterium; assembly: GCA_029548715.1. Classification (GTDB taxonomy): domain Bacteria; phylum Spirochaetota; class JAGLSM01; order JAGLSM01; family JAKPMW01; genus JAKPMW01. The sequence continues at coordinate 16,114 of JAKPMW010000337.1, forward strand.
TTCGGCCATGCCGGATTCTCATTACGGCCATGCCCGAAGGAATGCCAGCCAGCAGCGGAACAAGAACGAGGACAAGCATACCCTCCCAGTCCGGCCAGGCCGGTGCCACCGTCCAGGGGATACAATCCGGCAAGCCGCTGGCAGCATCAAGGAGTGAGGCAAGCGGAAACAGAACCAGCAGGGCCAGCCCTGCAAACACAACCCGGCCAGTCTCGACAATGCAGCCCCACATCCCCGAAAAAAGTGCTGCCCGAATGATCCAGACAGCGCCTGCCGCCGCACAGGCAAGTGCAAGCAGGCCGGCCACCTGCAGGGGCTGGACGGGAGGAGACTGGAAAAGAACGAGGATCCCCGCATAGCCGGATACAATAGCCAGCATGACAGACAACCGCAGCCGGCAGATGGCCGCCAGGACAACAGGAAGCAGTCCGGCGCCGGCTGATGCCAGACCAAGACTGCCCGGCCTGATATTCTCGGCTGCCCAGGCAACCACAAGCGCCGCAACACCGGCAAGCCCGGCCTGAACAAGACGCCGTCCTTTCATGATTCCTCCATCTGCCCGTCATGCCGTGTCCAGAGGGGGAGCAGGCGGACAGCAGTACCGAGAAACACAAGCGAAAGAAGGATCATGACAGGCAGGCCGGGGCGTTCCGGCCCGCCCGTCCGGACAAGCGTCAGCCATGCGCTGAGCGCCCAGGCCGGAACAGATCCAACCAGACACACCCAGAGATCAAGCGAACGATAGCGGCGCCAGACGCTCCCGCACTCAAGCGCCAGGGCCTTGCGCACCGAGAGGGGAATCCGGCTGCGTGCAAATACCATCGCCAGAACCACGAGGGGCAGGCCTGAGAGCAGTGACATGAGCATGTCAGCTGCAGAATCTCCCGAAATCCGGGTTGCCAGCAGGATCCGGTAGGCGGCAGGTGCCACAAGCGGAAGGCACACCACGGCAAGCAAAAGCGAACGGGCCAGACGCCCGCAGTGAGCCCAGGCCAGGGCCACAGGCAGGGCCAGGATAATCTGCGCTGCCAGAGAAACGGCAAGCCGCAGTACCAGCGCGAAGGACCCGCTGCCCTCGGGCGTCCTGAATTCGGGCAAGGCATCCACGAGTGACCAGACAAAAACCGTTCCGACAATGATGAGGGGTACAATTGCAGGAACGGTTTT
>JAKPMW010000348.1 GCA_029548715.1 Spirochaetota bacterium
AGGCAGGGCCGGGAGTATACCCTCGCTGAAAACTTCTACTTCAACAACAGCATCCTCATCGGCACCGAGAGGGTCCTTTCTGAAAAGGACCTGGACCGGATTGACGGTAAATGCGGCGGCCTTGTCCGCGTCAGGGAGTACAAGACGGCAGGCGTCAGAGACTCCATGGTTGCAGACGTGGTCCAGCTCTGTATCCGTATCCTCAAGGAACACAAGGATTACAACGGACTGCATTCAGAAAAACGCAAACGGATCGAAGTAACGATCGCCAACATTCTCCCAACCTATGACTATCTGATTCTCAGGCTGGGGCAGATGCGCAAGCTTGTCCCCCGCCTCTTCGTCCACTCGGTCAATACCGCCATCAAGGCCCTCCTGATCGACAATGCCTGGCAGGTCAAATACAACCAGGGGATGCAAAACAGCATCCGCTCGGAGGAAATCCTCGTCGGGGCAATCCTGCGCAATATCGGCTTTCTCAAAACCAGCCGGGAGGTTGTGGCCGCCAAGATCGGCGAACTCCGCCTGGCACGCAACCCTCTGTACCTGAAGGTCCCCGAACTCTCGGCCGAGATCATCGAGAAGGACCGTGACAAACACGAGATCGACCAGAACATTCTGCGCATCGTGCGTGAGAGTTTTGAATATGCGGACGGGAGCGGGTTTCCCAAGGGACTCAGGCAGGACGAAATCTACCCTCTCGCGCTCCTGGTTTCCCTGAGTGCTGAATTTGACCTCCTGCTTTCAGGTGAGCTTTCGCAAAACAACCGCTCGTTTCCGGAAGTGCTGCGCCGCCTGATGTCCATCGTAGGCCGCTTTGACAAAAACCTGGTCACCATCATCAGCGAAGAATTCCGCTACCTGCTTTCGGCCCGAGCCTGACCCCGGGCAGGGACACTATCCGAGGGAATACCACTCCCCCGGGACCTGCTCGACCAGATCCGGAACCTCGTCCCTGCGCAGGGCAGCATATTCACAAAAAGCCGCCGAAAGCCAGAGTCCTGCTGCCCTGTTTTCACGCACACAAGCAACCGCACTCTGCCAGGTCGAGGGTTCGACATGAAAGCCAACCCGTGAACCTGACTGCACCCGGCCCCAGGACGCATCCCCAAAGGCAAGAAGGCAGACAGGATCAACACCCTGGGCCCGGGCCTCATCCAGCAGGCTCGCGCACTGCCCAAGCCACTTTCGGGCCAGACCAGGAAGCCGCTTGCGGACAGACTGCTTTCCGGGGTAGGGCACATCCGAAACAAGCACCGAAAAATCCAGGGAAAACATGGTCAGCATCATCCCGGAAGAGCGGGCAAGGGACTGCACCCGGGAGAGATGCTTTTTGAGCAGGACGGAAAAACGCGCCCCGTCCTCGTTGCCGCCTCCGCCGGAAAGCAGTGCCCGGCCAAAACCCTGGGCAAAAAGGAATACCTGGACACACTCCCGCGTCTTGCCCCGCAAGGAGGCTGCCGTTTCATCATCAAGTATCTTCTCAAGCTGGTCGTCAGGCATCGACCAGCCATAGCGGGAAGCCGCAAGCAGCCTGTCCCGTTCCTGGCCGAGGAAGGTATCCCGCCGTTCATCAAGAGCCCGCAAAAGCCTCTCCTCCAGGGCTTCAAACTCCAGCCGGTACGCCATTTTTCGCACCTGCTGCCCCCCTGCACCAGCCACAGCGTCCATCCTGTCAAGCCCGTTCACCAGTCCACGCTGGATCATGGCCCGGAGCAAAACTGCCAGAACAATCCCCGTCAGGGCACCGATGAGAGCAAAGATCCCGACTATGTGCAGATTTCCCTCGAAAGGAATACCGAGAACGTGCATGTGAAGAAACCCCAGTCCCGCCGCCAGACTGGCAACAAGGATAAAAATGACTGCAAGCGAACGCCAGACAAACTGCCTTCCGCTGATCCTGGCGGCCCCAAAGGCACGCCGGCACAATCCCTCCATCATGATACCGTGCCCCCTGTCTTGATGACGGATACCAGTCTCGATGAAAACCTGAGCCCCCCGTCAGAAACAGGCGAGCAGGCAGCCAGCCTCAGTGCACCGATTTCGGGGGCATCGATGTAATATCGCAAGCCGCCCGAAACCTGCAGCATTCCTTCAAGGGCCGGAAAGATATCGCCAGCAAGCCGGATCGTGCTCCCGGGGTATTCGGCGCCCAGTGTCTCCTGAAGCTGCCGCGCAGCCCTGGCCGCACGAATGGCCAGGGTCCGTTCATCCCTGCCCAGTGAAAACGCCAGCACAAGAACCTGCCCCGCAATCAGGGCCACAAACCCCCCATGCTCTTCGGCAATACCTGCCACGCTTCCCGCAATATCGGCCAGCCAGTCAAACCGTTTCCGCCCTCCGGACTCTCCCGCCGGAGGAACAACAAAGACACCAAGGCAGGCCACGGTCCGAAACTGGCAATACCCCCTGACCTTTTTCAGTTCGGCGGATTTGAGCTGGTATACGCGTGAGCGGCCGGCCCAGGGAAAACGGGCCTGTGGTTCAAGAGACCAGAGCCCCGCCACACTTGAAAGCCGCTCTGCCGAGGCAGCAACCTCCTGCTTCCAGGCAGCCAGGGTCTCGGTCAGCAGTTCGAGCTCCTGTCCGGAATGGAACAACAGGAAGGGGACCTCCCGATTCCCGCCATCATCCATTCCCAGCACAGTCCTGGCTCTCTGTGAAAACTCCCTGAAGAATCCGAAGACAACCGCCCGTGAAACAAGCAGCACCCCGCAGGCCACACACAGGGGGAGAACCAGGGAAAGCAGGATGAGCCATGCAGGCGGAAATATCAGTGCGCCAAGCGAAACACAGATGGTCGCCCACCAGCCGGCCAGAGCCGCCACCGGAGCCAGAAGCAGAACAAGGACAAGACGGGAAATCCCATGGCTCCTTGTTCCTGTGCGGGTGGAATCAACACTCATGCCTTCTCTCCAGATATGACGGTTTCACCTGTACACCCTGAGCGGAAATACCATCCCGCAGGGACCAGTCTATCCCTTCGGGGGCTGCACTGTCAAAGGATACATATTTTGAAATTTGCCGCCCGGCTGGTGCTATTTTTTCACGGTCATACACTGCGAACACTTTTTTCGGAAGGAACCCGTTACGATGTACAGGAATGAATACTGTGGAGCACTCACAAAAAAGGATGTCGGACGCGAGGTCGAGCTGGCCGGATGGGTCCTCCGCCGACGTGATCACGGCGGAGTCATCTTTGTTGACCTCCGCGATCGCTCAGGATACTCCCAGATTGTCTTTAACCCCGATGCATCCCGGGACGCCCATGCTCTGGCCGAACGCCTCCATAACGAGTATGTGATCCGCATCAAGGGCAAGGTGGTTGACCGGCAGGAAAACATCAATCCCAAGATACCCACCGGCGAAATCGAGGTGATCGCTTCGGGCCTGGAGATCCTCTCGTCCAGCGAGACACCTCCCTTTCAGCTCGACGGTCACGCATCGGTCAATGACGAGCTCCGCCTCAAGTATCGTTTCCTTGATCTGCGTCAGCCCGCAATGCTCGAAAACATGGTCCGACGGCACCAGTTGGCCCAGGCTGCACGCGAGGTTCTCAATACCGAAGGGTTTCTCGAAATCGAAACCCCCATCCTCAACAAGTCGACGCCCGAGGGTGCACGGGACTTTCTCGTCCCCTGCCGGCTTCAGCCCGGCTCGTTTTACGCCCTGCCCCAGTCCCCCCAGATCTTCAAGCAGATATTGATGGTTGCCGGGATGGATCGCTACTACCAGATCGTCAAGTGCTTCCGCGATGAAGACCTGCGGGCGGACCGCCAGCCCGAGTTTACCCAGATCGATCTTGAGATGTCCTTCATTCATCAGGAGGACATCCTGGCGCTTGTTGAAAAGCTGATCGCCCACGTCATCGGCAAGGTCTACGGCAAAACGATTTCCACCCCCTTCCCCCGCCTGGACTACCGCGATGCCATGTCCCGCTACGGGTCGGACAAGCCGGACACCCGCTTTGGGCTTGAGCTGGTAGACATCACCGATATCGGCAAGGCATCCTCATTCAAGGTGTTCCAGTCCCTCGCCGAAGCTGGCGGAATCATCAAGGGGTTCAACGCCAAGGGTGGTGCCAAATTTTCGCGCAAGGACATCGAGGAAGAGTTTACCGGATACGCTGCCGTCTTCGGTGCCAAGGGCTTGGCCTGGATGAAGGTCAGTGAAGCCGGCCTCGAATCCAATATTGTCAAATTCTTCTCCGACGAACAGCAGGCCGAGCTCAAAAAGCGCATGCAGGCTGCGCCGGGAGATCTCCTGCTCTTTGTCGCAGACAAGCCGAAAATCACCAACGATGCCCTGGCCAACCTGCGTATCAAGCTCGGTCACAAGCTCGGCCTGATCGATCCGGAAGCCATGAACCTCCTCTGGGTGGTCGACTTCCCCCTCTTCGAGTACAACGAGGATGAAAAACGCTGGGACTCGGTCCACCACCCCTTTACCGCACCCAAGGCTGAGGATATCCCGCTCCTGGACAGCGATATCGGGCGTGTACGCTCGGATTCATACGACGTTGTCATGAACGGCGTCGAGCTTGGTGGTGGAAGCATCCGTATCCATGATTCTGCGATTCAGTCAAAGATGTTCAAGCTGATGGGAATTACAGACGAAGACGCCCAGGTCAAATTCGGCTTCCTCCTTGAGGCTCTCAGGTACGGTGCCCCGCCCCATGGCGGTCTGGCCATCGGATTTGACCGGCTGGTCATGCTGCTGCAAAAATGCGAATCCCTGCGCGAGGTGATCGCCTTCCCGAAAACCCAGAAGGGAAGCTGCCCCATGTCCGAGGCGCCATCGCCTGTCACGGACGCCCAGCTCAAGGAACTTTATCTCAGGACGGTCAGCACACAGGGATAAACTGGCCCCCCGCCGGGCCGGTCAGCCTGAAACTGCCGCACGCAAACAAAGAGGGAAGGTGTAAAAGACACCTTCCCTCTTTTATGGCCCGCTCAACCGGTCATTTTGACTGCATTCCCTCGTGATGGATACCGACTCAAGGTGTAGCATCAGTGTATTCGGCCCCGGAGATCCCGGCGGCCAGACCCGCACGGATTGGAGTCCTCCATGACAGGAAAAATTCTTGCCCTCGCAGTCCTGAGCCTTTCTCTCTGCACGCTCGGCCTTTCCTCAGTCGAAGTCGAACAACGCTATCATGACGGCTCGGGCTGGAAACGACCCAATCCGGGCCCGGATGCCACTGAAATCGCCCGCGTCTCCGGCTCATGGCTGATCGAAACCAGTGATACTTCAAACATGTGGAACACCCGGGTCCTGACCATTCGGGATCTGAAAGCCGTCGCCGTCAAGGATGTCTACCCCCGTCTCGAGTACAAACTCTCCATCACAACTCCGGAATACTGGGACACTGTCGAAGTCATGGATCTTCCCGAAACAGAAATGATGCAACTGTTTGACAAACGTCTCGAAAAAACAAGGATCCAGTCAGTCCACTTTGCCATTTCGGCCAATCTGAAAGACCGGGGTATCCATAACTGGCTTTTCAAGGGGTTTTTCATCCAGTCCCGCAACATGCTGGTTGGTTCGGTCACGCTGAATGGACAGCCTGCCGGAAGCTTCATCGCAACGAAAAAATCCTGAGACTCCGCCCCTGCGGGATTGACCCTTTTCTCAGGCAACCCCGGCCGGGAGCCAGACATGAAAAAAGGTCGGCCCGCCCTCGCGACTTTCGAGTTCGATGACCCCGCCATGGTCCCGCACGATACCATAGCTGATGGAAAGACCAAGCCCTGTTCCCTTTCCGGTAGCCTTGGTGGTAAAAAACGGATCGAATATCCTGTTTTGGATTTCCTTCGAGATCCCGGGCCCATTGTCCCTGATTGTTGTGCGCACCCAGGCGCGGCCCTCCCTCATGGCCGAAACCACAAGGATCTGCAGCCTCTTGTCGGGATGGCTCCCCGGATAGCGCTCGTTGAGCGCATCCCTCGCATTTGTCACCAGATTGAGCAAAACCTGCTGGATCTGCCGGGGGCGGCACACCATCCCCGGCAGATCGGGCGAAATATCGATCGAAACCGAAATCTCATCCTTGTCGAGCAACCGCCCGATGAGTGAAAGCAGCCCATCAAGGATCTCCCGCATGTTTGCCGCCATCTCGGATTCGCCTTCCTGTCTGGAAAACGCCAGCAGGTTGCGCACAATCCCCGCGATCCTCTGCCCCTCGTCAATAGTCTCCCCGGCAAAAGCCCTGATCTGGTCAATCACGCCCCGCTCGCTCGCCGGCAGGAGATCAAGCCTGTCCCGGATCAGCTCTGAAAAATTGATCATGCTCATCAACGGATTATTGATCTCATGCGCAACCCCGCTGGCCATTGTCCCGATGGACTCGAGTTTTTGCGACTGCACCAGCTGGCTCTGAAGCTCCTTTTGCCGCTCGCGCGCCTTCTCAAGGTCAACGATAAACCGGGCCTGCTGAACATTGCGATAGGCCTTGATGGAAAGCTCCTTGGCCAGCTTGAAGAGAAAGTCTGCGATCTTTCTGAAGTGCTCCTCCTGCATGACGGGAACCTGCTTCATCGCCTCGATGTAGCGTTCGGGGTCAGCACCGATCTCCCTGGCGTAGGCTGCCATCAGTGTCTCGTCCATCTCCTCACAGCGGACCTGTCCGACAAGCCAGTTGGCAATGTGGCGCCCCCCGACGGTTATGCTTGCACCAGCATCCCATAATCCTCCCGAGATACATGGCTGCACATTGGGCCCATCCGGGTTATACCGCCCGACAAGGGCATCCGAGAGCCGGCAGTTTTCCCGCCCCCGCTCGGTAGTCCGGATGATGTCCTTGCAGATGGTGCAAAAATTGCTCGGGCGGGTAACCGGTATTCCTTCGGGAGTTGTGATGAGCGAAGCCACACCCGTCGCCTCGGCGAATGAGTCCTGGATTGCCTGCAATTCTTCAATATCGAACAGGGAGGCAATGTCAATACCACCAGAACCGTTATCTCCAGTCAGCATCGTAATCCGCATCCGCAAAGCCTGTTCGGCCCGCGAACGTTCGGTAATATCATCAAACATGATGACAATCCGCCCGCCTGCCCGCTGGGCCAGGACAACGACTTCCCTTCGCACCCCGTCACGGCAACGCACAGCCAGATCGGCAGACTGACCCTGCCCATTGGCTGAGGAAGAGCCCGCCTTGACCTCTTCCCACAGGCGCCGCATCGTCGCCTGTCCGGCCTCGTCAGCAATCACCAGCGTCGCCCAGGAGATAATGGTCGGCGTCTCGCTGAGATCATAGCCAAAAAAGGTGACAAACCTCCTGTTGACAAACTCCAGCCGGCCGTCGGTATAGGCCCAGACGATGGGCAAGGGGGAATTGTCAAACAAAACCTGCCGTCTGGCCTCCCCTTCACGAAGCCTGCGATTAATCAGCACCACGGGGAGAACAATCCCCAGAAAAAGCAGGAGTGCGGTTGCACCGGCCACCAGAAGCCACTGCAGGGGAGACGATCCGCCTGCACCCTGCGGCCTCCAGATAAACCCTTCAAGCGAGTACTGTTTCGGAAGAAGTCCCAGGCCGACATAGGTATCGGCAATGTGCTTCCAGCGCCCGGGATTGATATGCCCCACATCAACCAGTTCGGGCAACACCAGTTTGCGCATTTCGCGCATCTCGTTTTCAAGGAATGCGCGGGAAAGCCCCCTGTCATACTTTTTGATAATGAGGTCGATGATCTGCTGCGGCCGCTCAAATGCATAGCGCCATCCCTTGAGACTCGCCTCGCGAAACTGCCGCACCATCTCGGGTTTATCCTCAAGCACCCTGCCATCGACAAACAGGCAATCGTTGTAAAAATCCACGCCACCCTGCTCGGGCAGAAATCGCCTGGTAGGAATACCGGCATGCGAGAGAATAAACGGTTCGGTGGTCACGTAGGCCGTCATCGCATCAGCCCGGCCTGTCACAATATCGAGCGGATTGTGGCTGTGGAAAATCCTGCTAAACGAGTGGACTCCCTCGTTGCGCAAAAAGGCTTCGATCTCGGCAGCCTGCGGCTCAAACATGATACGCTTGCCGACAAGTTCATGCACCGTCCTGATACCGGATGACTCGGGCACAAGAATCACATAGGGCGAATGCTGGCAGATCGCTGCAAGCACGACTATGTCCATTCCGTTGTGGCGGTTGATGAGGATCTCGCTTGAGCCAACACCAAAAGCGACCCGGCCCTGTGATACCTCGACCGCCGGATCAAGACCGGGCACGGCCGGCCGGATTTCGACATCCAGCCCGGCGTCTGCGTAATACCCGAGTTCCCGCGCCGCATAGTACCCGGCAAACTGGAACTGGTGCCGCCACTTGAGCTGGAGCACAACCCGTTCGACGGCAGGCAGCAGCCCGGGAAGCACCCCCAGCAGAAACAGTGCAGCAAACACTTTCAACCAGCCGGGATGGCGCATACATGCTCCGCAGACCTTTTTCGACAAGTATAGCACACCGCAGATGACCTCACGGAAACAAAGCACCAGCGGGGCATTTTGGGATAATCCCGGATTAAATCCTTTCAAATTTACTTTTTCACGCAGCCTGGTTCGTGGCACAGGTATGCCATGAGCCGTGTTGCGGTCTTGCCTTTTTGTATCGCGTCAGATAGAATCAGGGGCATGGAACACCAGGACACCCAGTCACCCACGCCACCCGACCGGTCACCCGCGTCCTGCACCCGGAAGCCGGGCCGCCTGCGCAAGCCTGTCTTCATTATCGGGGGCACGGCCGCCGTTGCCGGATCTCTCCTGGCCATCCTGCTGGCGCTCCTTGGCCCCGCGGGGTCGGCCGCTTCAGGTTCGTTTGACATGCACCTGACGGTATCGACTGCGCTTTCCTTCGCCAAGACAGCCCGGACAAGTCCGACCGAAGCGTTTTCACGCCACGCCTCACCCTCGGCGGCCGATCACTTCAGGATCATTGGTGAACGAATCTGGCAGACCGTATCCCCCGAATTGGGCTGGCGCTGGCTCTTCCAGGGAGCATTGATGACCGTTTCCTCCCCGGCCCCTGGTGGTCTGACAAACGGGGCCATCGTCGGCTGGTACCATCCCTGGAGCGACACTGCGCTTCTCACATTCTGGACCATCACAAACGCGACTGCCCGGATCGACGACTGCGAATTTGTCATGGGAGACGTCCTGCGCAAGCGCACTCTCGACAGGCCCTCGACAACACGCGCCTGGGCACGGCGTCGTCAATACTTTGCAGCCGCCGTGGGACTCACGACAGCCGAATCGCTGCGGAGTATCGAACTGCTAACCTTTTATTCCAATCTGCCCGCAACACCCCAGGGCGACCCCGGCCAGCCTGCCTCCACAAACATCCCGGCCGCAGCCACACCCCTTCGCCCCAGGCAGCCGGCATGGCGCCTGCGCATACCCTTTGTCCTCTCCCCCTCCAATCTCGAGGCCAATCACACCGGGGCCGGGGTCATGCTGCTCTCCGCCATCAGCGATATTACCCGCTTTTCAGCACCAACCAATGTCTTTGCAATCCGGGTCGTCCCCACCCTGCAGCAACTGCACTCCCCGTCCAATATGCTGACTGTCGGACCCGAGGCGGCCGCAACAATCAGGACACTCCCCAAAAACTTCATGTCCCGCTTTGTTCCTGCCCTCTACGCCAACAGCCGCCAGCGGGCCTTCCTCATGCTCCAGGCAAAGAGCGATCCGAAACGCTGCCTCGCCTTTCTGTTCAAGCTGGAACTGCCGGACGGAAAAGAGCTGACCCCGGAAGATGAAAAAAAGCAGGACGAAGCCAGGGCCAGACAGATCACGGCCCTGACCAATCTTGAAGATGTGGGAACAAACGAGACACCCGAGCAGATGTATCCCGAAGCACACTATCCAATCAAGCTGATCCGGGCGGACATGCTTGATCTGGGCGCAGTCTATACCAACCGCTACCCGGTAAAAAGGAGGGCGCAATGAGTGCAGTATACCGCTTGAGTCTGATTGCTCTCTGCACCGGGCTGGCGGCTCTGGCAGTCTCTGGCGCGGAAATGGTGCACCAGATGGTAACAACACTCCCACCCCTCTTCTCCGGGATCGAGGCCAACAGTACCGCCACCCTCCAGATGCTGATCGGGGAGACCCCTGCATCACCAACCAACAAAAACGATGCCAATGCCAACCGGATCGTCCGTAAGGACATGATCATCGAAAAGGCGCCCGAGGACGGGCAGGGGACCGGAAAGTGGCTGCTGGCCAAGCTGACCCGTTACTACGAAGCCTGTCTGGCTGTCAAGGATCAGATCGAGCTCTACACCCCCGCGGCCGAGCACAAGGCTCTCCTGACCGATGGCGAACACTACGGCGCGGAATGGCACGTTACCCTGCAAACACTGTCTTCAGCCCGCTGGAACTTTTCCGATCTGGCCCAAAGGCCCGACATCACCCTCATGCTCTCGGGTGAAGCACAGCGCTTGTACGGGGACAGAAAACCTCTCGCCGAAAAACAGTAACAGCCCGATCCCGGCCCTGTATCCAGCAGGGACAAGGGCCCCCATCCGGAATCCAGGGCCGCATGCATACACCCAAACCGCGCCTATTTGCGCCTGAACATTTCCTTGACCGCGATTGCCGGATGCCGATAGCGCCGGCGACCGGCTGTCCTCTTGCCATACTGGATTGCTTCTTCGGGACACCACTGGAGACAGGCCAGGCATTGTTCACATGTACCCTGCCACTCGGGTTTGCCTTTTTTTGCCACCTTGATATTGCTGACCGGGCAGACTCTGGCACAGATCCCGCATGAGGTGCAGGCATCGGTGGCAAAAAATTTCCGGTCGGCCTTGCCAAGGCCTTTCATGAAGGCACCATAGATCAGCTTTCCCAGGGCCCGGCCAAAAAAATCTCCATTATCGAAGGGGACGACCTTGTTGTGCCGGATAACCTTGGCGGCCTCGCGCAGCCTTGTCCTGGCCCTGGCGAGCATTTTTTTGACCTTGTCCGGATTTGGGGCTCCATACATCGGCGTATAATTCCCTGGCATGCGAACGGAAAACCCGCAATAGAGCGACATTCCGAGGCCCCTGAGCTGGCGATCCAGCTGGGCATTGGCAGCACCAATCGAGCCGCCACAGGTAACAACGGAAAACACCAGCACCCCTGCATCGGGCCTGAGCAGGTCTACAAACTGCCGGACCAGCCGGGGAATGCCCCAGCAATAGGTCGGAAACACAAGCCCGATGCGGCCATCCTTGTGCCGGATCTCCTTGCCTTTGGTAACGAGATCCGCCATCGGCAGAATGGTGGCATCACCGAGATAATCGGCCAGGTCGCGCGCCGCCTGCAGGGAGTTCCCTGTTCCGCTGAAGTAATAGAGAACCGTTTTCATATTGCCTCCGCTTCGGGTTTGAGACAAATCTATTGAAAAACCTCCGCCCGGGCTGTATAAGTATTTATAAAGCATCTTTAGCGAGGCTAAACATGGCCCTTATCCAGCTCGGTGGAAAACTTCGTTCCATCCGCGAACGCCGCGGACAGACCCTGCGCGCTGTCGCGGTCGCCGCCGGGGTCTCCGAAAGCCTGGTCTCCCAGATCGAGCATGACCGGGTCTCGCCCGCCATTGATACCCTCTTTGCCCTCTGCAGGGCTCTCGAAACAGACATGGGCCTCCTGTTTGCCGACCTGTCCGTCTCACGCAGGATTCAGGTTGTTCACCCTGCAGAACGCCGTACAACATCGTCTCCCGGTGTCACCTATGAGCAACTGGCATCAACCGAAGGCATGCCCCAGGGGCACGAGATCGAGGCCTGGCAGATCCGCCTTGAACCGGGCTGTGCCACCGGATCGGATGAGCTGGGCCATCCCGGCCTGGAGCTGGGCATCATCACCGGCGGGAAAGCCCGGCTGACCGTCGGATCGGAGACTGTTCCCCTCAAGACCGGTGATGCCGTCTCCTTTGCATCGGGTAGCCCGCACCGTCTCCTGAACTGCGGGACAGGCCCGCTGACAGCCTACTGGATTACCACCCCGCCCGGCTCACAGCCAAGGCGGAATATTGCCGTCCCGGCCAGTGACCGGGAAAAAACCGCACCCCGTTCCAAAGGAGGAAAACATGGGTAAGACAACGGCAGAAAAGATTTTCGAGGCGCACCTTGTCGACAAGCCGGACGGCGAGACATCCGTCCTCTCGATCGATACGGTATTTTGTCACGAGATCACCACCCCCATCGCCATCAACGATCTTGTAGCCCGAGGCAAGGACAGGGTTTTCGACCCGTCCCGGATCAAGGCCGTCATCGATCACGTCACCCCGGCCAAGGACACACTGACCGCCCAGCAGGGCAAGATCGTGCGTGACTGGGCCAGGAGACAGGGGATCCGGGACTTTTTTGATGTCGGACGCAACGGCGTCTGTCACGCCCTCTTTCCCGAGCAGGGCTTTGTCCGCCCGGGTGCCACAATCATCATGGGCGACTCACACACCTGCACACACGGGGCCTTCGGGGCCTTTGCCGCCGGAGTGGGCACGACCGACCTCGAAGTCGGGATCCTCAAAGGAGTCTGCGCCTTCAAGGCTCCCCGAACGATCAGGTTCAATATCACGGGCACACTCCGGCCCGGTGTCTACGCCAAGGACGTGATCCTCTTTGTCATCGGCCAGATCGGCGTCAACGGCGCCACCAACTGCGTGATGGAGTTCGCCGGCCCAGTCATCGACGCCATGTCAATGGAGTCCCGCATGACCCTCTGCAACATGGCCATCGAAGCCGGCGGGACATCGGGAATCTGCGCCCCGGACATGACGACCGTCGAGTATCTCTGGCCCTTTATCAAGGATGAGTTTGCCTCCAGGGAGGCCGCCCTCGCCGAATACTCGCGCTGGAAGGCCGACGAGGATGCCGTCTACGAAAGAGTCATCGAGTACGATGTCTCCTCGCTCGAACCGATGGCAACCTTTGGCTACAAGCCCGACCAGGTCAAGCCTGTGCGCGAACTTGCAGGGACAAAGGTCGATCAGGTCTACATCGGGTCCTGCACCAATGGCCGGATCGAAGACCTGCGCATCGTGGCCGAGGTCATGCGCGGAAAAAAAATTGCAGACTCGGTGCGTGTCGTCCTCTCGCCCGCAACGCCGACCGTCTACAAAATGGCCCTTGCCGAGGGTCTGGTCGACGTCTTTATGGAGGCAGGCGTCTGTCTGACCAATCCCACCTGCGGGGCCTGCCTCGGAATGAGCAACGGAGTCCTTGCACCTGGTGAAGTCGCTGCCAGCACTACCAACCGCAATTTCAACGGGCGGATGGGCAAGGGCGGGACAGTACACCTGATGAGCCCGGCCACGGCAGCGGCGACCGCTCTTGCGGGTGTTATTGCAAATTCAAGTTTGTATACAGGGTGAACAGAGTCCGCCTGTGTCCCATCCGGCATATCCTGCGGGTGTCTTTCAGGCGAACGCTGTTCACAATCACAATGCCATGACCGAGCACATGGCCACCGACATGAAAGGAAACGATGTCCCATGAAAACATTTGGCGGCAGGGTCCTCTTTCTGGACCGTTCTGACATCAATACCGACGAGATCATTCCTGCAAAATACCTGACCGAGGTATCCAAGGAAGCACTCGCCCCCTATCTCCTCGAAGACCTCAAGCTGGAGGGCTTTGAACAGAAACGCGATATTGCAAACCGTGGCGTTGTCGTCACGCGGGCCAATTTCGGCTGCGGCAGCTCACGCGAACATGCTCCCTGGGCGCTTGAGGTCAACGGCATCCATGTGGTTGTTGCCGAAAACTTCGCGCGCATCTTCAGGCAAAACATGTACAACTGCGGAATGCTGGCCATCGAACTGTCTCCCGAAACGATCTCGGCCCTCTTCGAAAAATTTGCGGGTCGCGAAACCGGATGCAGCCTCTCGCTTACTCCCCCGGTCCTGACCTTTGCGTCCGGGGCCGACACGCTGGAGGCTCCGTTCAGGCTTGAGGGCTTTGACCGGGCACTGGTCGAGGCCGGGGGCTGGGTCGATTACGCAGATAAAAAGTACTGACGTATATAGTTCACTTCCTCCAGGGCGCATTCCCCTTCGGGGACTTCGCTTGTGGACATCCTGTCCGCTCAGGACGGACACCTCCTGTGTCCAGCCAGCACGCCGCCTTCCTGGCGGCAGGCTGGGTCGATTACGCAGACAAGAAGTATTGACATACAACAACGCCCCGTCGAGTTCCTCGAGGGGGCGTTGTTGTCAGGCAAGCACAAGCTCTGATATTCTCAAAGAATCATTTCTCCGGCGGAGCGGAGAGAAAGACCCAGTAGTGGCGGTAGGGAGAACCCGCATCGTAATAATGCCCGATGGCCACAACCGTTTGCCCTGCGTAAAAATCACTTTCGGCCAAAACATGTTTTTTGTGCCCCGGGGAATTCATCCAGCCGTCATACGCCGCCCTGGCTGTGGTCCGTCCCCCGCTGATAGACTCGATGTAATTGGCATTGCGGGCCGTCCCCCACCAGGAAGGCAACTGGTATCCCGCCCGTTTGAGCAGGACATTCGGACCATCTCCATCGGGATTGGTGTGGGAAAAATACCTGCGTCGGGCCATGTCCCTGGCCCGCTCGCGGGCCACACGCTGCAAAACCGGATGCAGTCTGATATCCGCCCGCCGTTGCCTGTTGTCAGTACGCAGGATCCGAACAAATTCCTGTTCCTCCCGGGTAAGCGTCACTGCCGTCGCCCTTGTCTCGCTGACGCCCTCATCGGGTTCGCGCTCGACAGTCGTATTTCCGCCCGTCAGGCTCCCCGTACAAGCCAGCGTCATTCCCAGTAATACAATCAATACTCCTGCTCGCATTGTTTCCTCCATGATGTCTGTATTCACATACTGAGGGTAGCAACACCCTTGCGCCCCGACAATCCCCGATTAATCTTTTTCGACCAGACACGCAGCCAGCCGGGACAACTCGCTCACATCGCCTCCAAAGCGGATATGCACTGCCAGATGCAGCCCGGCACATCCATGATTGAATTCACCTCTGCAAACGCCTCCGCCTGTCTGCCCAGCGCAATCAGGGGGACCGGATTGGTGGTGTGGGCCCGGGTTGCACAGTCCTCGATATTTCCGTGGTCACTGGTCACCACCAGGGTTCCCCCGTCGGCAACGACCGCATCCGCCAGGACCGAAAGAAACCTGTCGAGGATGACCAGAAAATCCCGGGCCTCATCCACCCGGCCCTTGTGCCCAAGCATGTCGGTCATGAATGTTTCGTACAAGACCAGCCCATGCATGCGGGCCAGACCCGCAAGATGGGAAGCTGCCTCTTCAGGTTGTATCCGGGGAACATCCTCACGCCCGGTCCGGGTCTGTACCATCGCACGGGTAATGTCCCAGTAGACTGCCTCACCCGCGCAAAGATCCTCCAGCATCCTGAAGCGGATCCCGGCTGCCATGACCGAAAGCGTTGTGGCTGATGGCGCACGGGTATCAGCGGCAAGTTCTTCAAAATATGCCCCGGAATACGCGTTGGCAAACGTCACAGGAATACCAGCCTCTGCTGCCCGCTTGAGAATGTTGTCCTGCCTGATGAGCGCGGTCAGTATCCTGCCCGGAAAGGCCGGCATATGTCCATCGCAGAGCAAGGCTGTGTTCTCTCCGGTAAACAGGGCCGCCTGTCCGGTCGCACTCTGGGGAAGACCAGGAACTCCCATGGTTGCATCGATTCCGTGTGCGACACAGTCCACCCTGTGGACCGAGAGTCCGGCCAGAAGAGGCATCCCGATCCGCTCTTCAAGTCCGGCCATGGTCCCGCCTGAAAAGGGGTTCGAGCCGGATTCAGGCGCCAGCCCGATCCCGTCGACAAAGACAAAACATATCCGCCTGCCCTGCCAGTTCATACGCCCCCCATATGACGCTGCCACGTCGTCTCACAGGATTGAAGACTGTTCCCCACAATAAAAAAACCCCGCAGGGCATCCCTGCAGGGCAGTTTCATCCAGCACAGCATGCCTGATTATTTCTTGGGAGCCGGAGGAAGAATGGCGTCCTTGCAAGCCTTGGCCAGGGTAAATTTAACGACCTTTTTTGCGGGAATCTTGATTGTCTCGCCGGTGGCAGGGTTGCGGCCAGTTCTGGCCGGTCGCTTGACAAGCTTGAGAAAGCCGAATCCGGGAAGAAGGAATTTTTCCTTCTTTTTGGCCTCGCGATATGCAAGGTCGTTGAGTGATTCGAGAAATGCGACAACCTGCTTTTTGGTCATGCCGTTATGCTCGGCGAGTTCGGCGATGATCTCGCTTTTTGTGAGCGGTTTTACTGGTGTTGCCATGCCTTCACCTCGTATGGATATGCGTCAAATTATGACTCGTGTAGCATAGTCATGGACTTTACCCTCTGTCAAGAAGATTGGGTGCGAACACACAGCGCCAAAACCGAACTGATCCGACCTTAGCACACCATCCGGACACGCCAGGATGATTTTTTCCAGTGCACTGTTTACCTGTCCGGGATGTCCCGCCCATCTTCACCCTCGAGGGTACGCTGCCCCAGCACAATCTGTGTCAGATTGCCGGCCATCTCGCTCAGCACACTGGCATGGGCAGACAACTCCTCGGCCGTCGCTGAGGTCTCCTCGGCGGTCCCGGCCACCTGTTGCGTTACCCGTTCGATCTCACCTGCCGCTCCGGCAATATGGGCAACCCGTGTCGCCTGCTCACGGCTTGCCTCGGTGATCGCGGCCGTCTTCTCCCCAATTATGGTTGCGCTTTCAACGATACCTGAGAACTGGTTGTTCATGCTGCGGATAGCCCGGGCCGCACCGGAAACCTTGCTGACTGTTCCGTCCAGAAGCTCCTGGGTATCATGCGCTGCCTCGGTCGTCCGCATGGCCAGACTGCGCACCTCGTCGGCAACCACGGCAAACCCGGCGCCGGCCGTTCCGGCCCGCGCCGCCTCGATCGCGGCATTGAGGGCCAGAAGATTGGTCTGGAAAGCAATCTCGTCAATCGTCTTGATGATCTTGCCAATCCGGTCACTGTCCTTTTCGATCTCTTCCATGCTGGCAGTCAGGGAGACCAGGTTTTTCAGTGCGGTCCCTGATAGTTCAATATTCGTGTTCATCAATCCGGCCGCACCCTCGGTCAACCCGGAAACCTCCCGGCTGCTGCGTGTCAGATCCGCCAGCGAGGCTGTCGTCTCTTCAAGCGCTGCAGCCTGACTCCCGGCCCCCTGGGCCAGTCCCTGACTGGCCTGGGCAACCTGGCTGGATGCACCATCAACCTGGCTGGCCGCATCACGTATCCGTTCGGCAATAACCACCAGCGGTTTGACGGTCTGCCGGACAACCAATAGCAGAAGCGACATGAGAACAACAAGCATGCCGAGGGCAATCGAGAAACTGATAACGAGCAAATCCCGTACATCTGCCATGACCACGCTGACAGGAGCATCCACCACCAGTCCCCAGCGCTGGGGTGCAGCGCCCACAGTCACAGGCACAACGACCCGGAAGGCCGGTTCGCCAAGGATCGCCGAATCCTCTTCGCGAAAGAGAACATCCCCCCGCTGGACGGTTTCCTTGACCTGGCGCCAGGAAACATTGGTTCCGATATCCTTCGCCAGCCTGGCATCATCGGGATGTGTGACCCAGGTGCCATTGGCGGCAATCAGGGCTACGCGGCCCCGACCAAGAGGTCTGACATCATTGAGAATGGACTTGAGCCTGACAAGCACCATATCGATTCCCGCCACCCCGACAACCTCACCTCCCGCATTCCGTATCGGGGCACAAAGGCTGGTCATCAGGACTCCGGCGGCATCCGGGTCAGCATAGGGATTGGTGGCCGCCGGCTTGCCCGAATCTTTCGCCAGCCAGTAAAACTCGTTTTCGGGCTTTGCCTTGTCAGAATAGTCGGTGATGGAAGTATATGTGTATGCTCCATCCTTTTTGGTCCAGAAAGGAGCAAACTCTCCCTTGCTGTTGGTGAACATGGCATGATCAGCAAATTCGGCATCCCGTCCGTCCAGCCTGTTTCGCTCCAGCACCACCCATGCCCCGTAATACATATCACCGGAAAGATTTTCTTTGAGCAGATCGACAAGCTGCAACCGGGTATAACGACCCGGGTTTTTCAGCACCCCGGCATATAAGGCTGCATTGGCCTCGGCCGTATACAACGCTGGCTCGAGGGTGGAGCCCACCACTCTGGCATACTGGCGTGCCGTAGCCATGAGCAGGGCCTCCGCTCCGTCAATCGCCTGGGACCGTGATCGCAGCAAAATGAAGCCGAAGGAAAGAGCAAAAACCAGAATAATCACAATCCCGGCAGGCGCCAGAATTCGTATACGCAACCCCCGAGTCGCAAACATGGCACCCCTCCTTGGCTGAACAATCGCACCTCCCTCTATTAGCGTGCAAAACCAGCACGAAATCAAGGGAAATTCGTCAGTCTGAGGCAACAACCGCCATTGTCAGCCGGGCAAGCGATACCGTCCGCTCCCGTTCATCCCTGTTTTCGATCTCCCAGACCTGGGTCGAACGGCCGATATGCCGGGCCGTTGCCCTGCACAACACGTACCCGCTCCGGACTGCCCTGAGGTGATTGATGTTGAGTTCCAGCCCGACGGCCCGGCCGGTTTCGAGTGCCAGGTTGGCCGCATAGCTTCCAACCGTCTCGGCCAGGGCGGCCGCCGCCCCACCATGCATGATGCCCATGTACTGGATTGTGCGCTGATCAACAGGCATGCGGGCTTCGAGCCAGTCATCTCCAAATCCGACAAACTCAATCCCAATATGGCCGGTCATTGTCCCGGCTACGGTTCCGGACAACTGTTGCAGGGTAAAGTCCTTTTTCCAGACAGCCACGTTCCTTCCTCCTTGCAGATGGATCACAAAAGCCATCACAGATGCTCCACGTAGCATACCATGCCATTTCGTGCTACACTCGAAGCAGATTCGCGGGAGGTGCAGAATGCTTCGGGTTTCACTGATACTGGCAGGTCTCTGGCTGATCCTTGCTGCCAGCGCCTGTTCCTCCGGCCCTGCCGTCTGGGACGTGCTTGTCCCCTCGGACTGGCCAGCCACCATCGTCCCCGAGGGGGCCAAATCGGCGGCCATCTCTCCGGATGGGGCCGTCAAGGCTGTCATCTATGAATATGTCTCGGACCTGTCCGCGGACGACTTTCTTGTCCAGTGGAAAAACCGCACCCCCCATGTCTCGGTCATCAAGGACGTCGAAGACCGGGGAATCCAGCTTGCCCGCCGCTTCAGGGCCTCATCGGTTGCGACCCTGCACCTCGGAATCAGGCAGGACAAGGGGTCCGGGTCATTGCGGGCTTTTGCCTACGCCAAGGGATCGACCGTAGTCCTGATCGAGATCAGGGCCACCCACACCTCTCCCCGCTCGTTTACGGATGGATCCCGGATTGCCGAATCCTTCCGTTTCCGCTGAGATTACTCGCGCACCAGCCTGCAATAGACCGACTCTGCCCTGCCCCACTCTTCACGGGTAAAACTGACCGTCGACGGATTGCCGGACAGCTTTGCATCAAACAGGGAGAGAACCGAACGGCCAGAGTCGATCCAGCCCGCATAGCTTGAGGTGCGGTTGTCTTCAATCGGCTGTCTGACCTTTTCGTCCCGCTGCAGGGCATCAAGGCTGCGCGCCCAGCCATTGACCCTGTCTTCAAGCAAGCGCCTTTCACGCTCAATCACAGAGCGTGAGACATCGGTTATGTCCCGGATATCCCCCTGATAGCTGTATCCACTCGCGCACGAGAGACAAACGACTCCAGCCAGCACTACGACAGCCAATATCCTCGCAATCACACAGACCTCCAGTCCGGTTTAGTACACAGCCTGCCCGCAGCACCCGTCAGCGCTCGTGGTTCATCAGCGCCAGCGCCCGGGCAATATTGAAGGCAAAATCTCCGATATGCTCCATCTGCTGAAGCTTGTCGATAAAAAGGATCTCACCACGAACACTCGCCCCATGCTCAATCCGCTTGCGAGCCGCTTTTTTGAAGGCATTGCGGTACTCGTCGATCCGGCGTTCCATGGCCGCCGCCCTGTCCAGCTCGGACTGTGTCATGCTCGAGCCAAGGTGCTTGTTGATCAGGGCCAGGAATTCGCGGACCAGATCGGTATAGGGCCTGGTCTCCTCAACAACACCCTTGGCGTATTCGTATTTCTTGTCGCTGCGCTTTTTTGCCAAAAGGATCAGGCGGTAGCACGAATCGGCAATACTCTCAAGTTCGTCCGTAATCCGTATCAGGGCAGCAACGTCGGATGCACTGTTGTCGCTGAGGTTATAGCGCGAGCACTCGCCGAGGAAGCGTGAAATCTCGGACTGCATCTGATCGGTCAGTTCTTCCTTTTTTGCAAACAGCTTGACATCGTCCTCGAAATCAGTTTCACGATTATGCATGATCTCGGAGAAGCGGGTAAACATCTCCTCGACGACACCCGCCATCTTCTGCACTTCCTTGCGGGCCTGGGCAATATTCATCTCGGGAGTATCCTGCAGGGATGCCGTCATGAATTTGAGCCTGTAGACCCCGTCCTCGACCGGCTCGCGCTTTCCGCGGACAAGTTTCATGACAATGTAGGTAAACTGTGGAACAAACCAGATCATCACGAAGGTATTGGCAACGTTAAAAATGGTGTGAAAAAGAGCTATTCCGGTTGCCAGCGTGACACCATCCGTCACTGGTCCCAGATAACTGTGAAAAACGGCTGCCCCTCCGGTAAACGTGGTATCCATGGTACTCCCGAAAAGCGTTCCCGGTATCATGCTATCGACCATGCGGATAAAGAGGGGAAAGACCGTTGTCACCCAGATCACCCCAAAAACGTTGAACATGGTGTGTGCCATGGCCGCCCGGCGCGCATCCAGGGGGGTCCCGATGGATGCCAACTGTGCCGTGATGGTTGTCCCGATGTTTTCACCAAGAACAATGGCCGCCGCCGAGGGAAAATCGATCCAACCCTGAAAGGCCATGGTCTGGGTGATGGCAACGGTTGCACTCGAGGACTGGACGACAACCGTCATGACCGCACCGATGACGACAAAGGCAAGATGCGACAATATCCCGGAACCGGAAAAGACCTTGACCATCTCCAGAATCTCCGGATTGCTCTGGATATCAGGCATGCTGTCCTTGAGGTACGAAAGACCCAGAAAGAGAAGGCCGAACCCGATCAGACACTCGCCGAAATTTTCCTTCTTGAGTTTCTTGATAAAGAGAAGGGGAAGTCCCAGACCGATGGCCGGCAGGGCCATGGCGGCTATCTTCATCTTGAATCCGAAGATGGCCACGATCCAGCCGGTAACAGTCGTCCCGATGTTGGCGCCCATGATGACCCCGACAGCCTGAACCAGGGTCAGCATCCCGGCACTGACAAAGCTGACCACCATAACGGTGGTAGCGGATGAAGACTGAACTACCGTAGTCACACCCAGGCCGGTAAACAGCGCCGAGACCCTGTTTTTCGTCATCAGCCCCAGTGTCTTCTGCAGCTTTTCACCGGCCGCCTTCTGGATCCCGTCGCTCATCACCTTCATGCCGTAGATAAACAGGCCAAGGCTTCCCAAAATTTGCAACAAGGTTTCAATCACACCCATACCAGCACAAACCCCTTTCATTGCAAGCGGCACGGACCCGTCCCACATCCACGCCATATTCTGGTGACCAGACACCAGATCCGTCAAGTGTCGCGTTGTCCTTTTCTGTCAAACGCATCCCCGGGGCCGTCGGCGACATGCCGCCCCAGGGCCTCAATCCGCAGCCTGGCACAACCCAGGCAGGCGCTCCCATCCTCATCCGCACACGGCTTTCCGGGATAGAGCTGATAGGCGGCCCGGTAGGGCTGCGGCGTAACATTGGGCATAAAGACATTGGCCCCGCAGGCAAGAAGACGCTCCCGCCCGTCGTCGGGGAAGAGTGCGTCATACGCCGTCGTGGCCGGGATGTGGGCTCGCTCGTTATAGAGACGCAGAACGGCGACCGCCATAAAAAACATCTCCGGGTCATCCGCCCACCGGTTTGGTGTCCCCGCAAGGGGTGTCCCCTGGTGGGCGATAAACGGCCCGACCCCGATCATGTCAAGTTCAAGCTCGCGGCAGAGCAGGATATTGCGCGCAAGCGTTTCTATTTCCTCGCCGGGGACACCGATCAAAAACCCGCTTCCGACCTGCACTCCCAGACCGCGCAGGGTGTCAAGTGCCTCCAGTCGCTCGGCAAGGCTTGAGTCATGATGCAGGCGGGCATAGAGTCCAGGGTCGCTGGTCTCAAAACGGAGCAGGTAGCGCCGCATGCCTGCTGTCTTCCAGGCGGCATACACTTCGGGCGAACGCACACCGCAGGAGACCGTGATGGCAAGGCCACACTCCTGATCGATCCGGCCGATGATGCGCTCGAGTGCGGCATCGCCCATCGCGGGCGGCTCGCCGGACTGCAGGACCACAGTCTTGCAACCGCCGACCGCCGCTGCCCTGGCAGCCGTCACAATTTCGTCCTCGGTCATGGTATAGCGCTTGACTGCACTGTTGCCGGCCCGAATACCACAATAGGCACAGTTTTTTGCACAACGGTTGGAGATCTCGATAATCCCCCGCAGATGAACCGCATCACCAAAAATTCGTGCACGGACGGCATTGGCCTCGTCCCTGACACAGCGACCCGCCTCACCACGCTGCCGCAGGCGCTGGATGACGTCATTGATACGATCAGCATCATCGGCTGTAGCCTGCGCCATCCTCACCACCTTTTCATTCAATCTGTCCGCCCGCATGCAGCGTCGGTCACACTTCTCCGGGAACAGCCGGCCAGGAGCAGGCCTGAGGACTGTTCCCCAAAAACAGCCATCCCTCCATCACAACACCTTGGAGAGAAAAAGCCGGGTCCTCTCATGCCGGGGGGACTCAAACAACTGCTCGGGAACCCCCTCTTCGATGACCCGTCCATCATCCATAAACAGCACCCGGTGTCCAACCTCACGGGCAAAACCCATCTCGTGCGTTACAACCACCATGGTCATCCCGTCCCTGGCCAGGGACTTCATCACCCCGAGAACTTCCTTTGTCATTTCGGGATCCAGCGCCGATGTTGCCTCGTCAAAAAGCATGACCCGCGGCTGCATGGCAAGCGCCCGGGCAATGGCCACCCGCTGCTGCTGCCCGCCCGAGAGCTGATCAGGCCAGGCCTCGATCTTGTCGGCCAGACCGACCTTGTCCAGCAGGACACAGGCCCGCTCATACGCCTGCTCACGGGGGATCCCCCGGACCCGGATCGGCGCCAGGGTGATATTGTCCACAACCCGCATATGGGGAAAGAGGTTGAAGCGCTGAAACACCATCCC
>JAKPMW010000364.1 GCA_029548715.1 Spirochaetota bacterium
CACCGTCGATGTAGCTGGCAGCATACTGCCACTCGCCCTCGGTATGCAGACGATAGCCGTTCGCACTCCACTTGACGAGGGTGATTTTCCGGACAACCCGAAAAAACGTCCGGCTGTCTTGGGCTTACCGGTCCGGCGTCTTCAACACCTCGGTGAAGGCGGACTGGGGGATCTCGACGTTGCCAAACATCTTCATGCGCTTTTTCCCCTCCTTCTGCTTTTCGAGGAGCTTGCGCTTGCGGCTGATGTCACCACCGTAGCACTTGGCCGTCACGTTTTTTCCCACACTCCCGATCGTCTCCCGGGCGATGATCGAGCCCCCGATCGCGGCCTGAAGCGGAATCTTGAACTGGTGGCGGGGAATCAGGTCCTTGAGCCGCTCGACGATCTGCCGGCCGCGCAGGGCAGCACCCTGGCGGACGACAAGCTGGGAGAGCGCATCTACCTGCTTGGCGTTGACAAGGATATCCACCCGAACCAGCTCGGCCGGCTCGTATGATGTGATCTCGTAGTCAAAGGAAGCGTAGCCCCGGCTGACCGACTTGAGGCGGTCATAAAAATCGTAGACGATTTCTGCCAGCGGCATGTCAAAAATGATTTCGACGCGCTTTTCGTCAAGGTACTCCATGTGCCGCTGGGTCCCGCGCTTCTCCAGACAGAGCGGAATGATGTTCCCCATAAACTCGGCCGGCGTGATGACCGTGGCCTTGACAAAGGGCTCGGCACAATGCTCGATGTACTGCGGATCGGGAAATTTGACGGGATTGTCGATGATTTCCATTTTACCGTTGTTCATATACACCTCGTACTCGACCGTGGGCGAGGTGATGATGATGTCCTGGTCAAATTCGCGCTCAAGCCGTTCCTGCACGATCTCCAGATGCAAGAGGCCCAAAAACCCGCAGCGGAATCCGAACCCGAGCGCCTGTGAGGAGTCCGGCTCGTAAACCAGCGAGGCGTCATTCAGCTTGAGTTTTTCCATCGCCGCCTTGAGAGAATTATACTCCTCGGACTTGGTCGGATAGATCGAGGCAAAGACCATCGGCTTGACATCGCGAAACCCGGCCAGCGGCCCTGCACAGGGGGCATCGGCGTAGGTCATCGTGTCCCCAATTCGGGTATCCGAGACCGTCTTGATCCCGGCAACAATATAGCCCACCTCGCCGGCCACAAGCTCCTTGCGCGATTCAAACCCGATCTTGTGCACGCCAAGTTCGCTGATCTCGTGGCGCTGCCCGGTCTGCATCAGGGTGACCGTATCCCCGACACGGGCCGTCCCCGTAAACACGCGGGCCGTAATGATGGCCCCACGATAGGAATCGTACTTGGAATCGAACAGGAGGGCGGCCAGACGATCATCGGCAGAGCCAGTTGGAGCCGGAATCCGTTCGACAATGGCCTGCAGGATTTCACGAATCCCGATCCCGGCCTTGGCACTGGCCTGCAGGACCTCGGACTCGTCAAACCCCAGTTCGTGTTCGATCTGGTGCATCACCATGGGGATGTTTGCGCTCGGAAGGTCGATCTTGTTGATCACCGGAATGATCTTGAGATTGTGCTCCATGGCGAGGTACATGTTTGCCAGGGTCTGGGCTTCAACCCCCTGCGAGGCATCGACAAGCAGGACCGCGCCCTCGCAGGAAGCCAGGGCCCGCGAAACCTCGTAGGAAAAATCCACATGTCCGGGGGTGTCGATCAGGTTGAGGACATAGTCGCTCCCGTCAGCGGCCCTGAAAGGCATGCAGACCGTCTGCGACTTGATGGTGATCCCGCGCTCCTTCTCGAGCTCCATGTTGTCGAGCACCTGGGCATCATGCTTGCCGGATGCAAGGATCCCGGTCTCCTCCAGCATACGGTCAGCCAGTGTGGATTTTCCGTGATCAATATGGGCTATGATAGAAAAATTGCGTATGCGTGTGCGGTCCGTCATGCGGGCAGCCATCCATTCTGGTTCGTTCTTGGGGAACAGTCCTTGTATCGTTGACGGGAAAGATACTACTCCGGGGGGCAGCCGGCCAGACAGGCGCCGGCAACACGACCTATGA
This sequence comes from Spirochaetota bacterium, assembly GCA_029548715.1. Taxonomy (GTDB): domain Bacteria; phylum Spirochaetota; class JAGLSM01; order JAGLSM01; family JAKPMW01; genus JAKPMW01. The sequence goes on from JAKPMW010000364.1 coordinate 2,046, forward strand.
TTAATCCAGCCATGTCTCTCCTGCGAACTGGGAGAAAAACACAGCATGCAGCCTGACTATGGTGACATCCTACTTTCGCAGCAGGCCCCGCCCTGCCAGAACCAGCACAAAAACGCCAAACTGGGTCACAACGATCAGCGGTCCGGCTGGAAGATCCCCCGTGTAGGACAAAAGAAAGCCACCCATGGTAGCGCCGAGCGAAACCAGGACTGCGACGACATGTGCCGCAAGAATACGACGGGTCACAAGGAGGGCGATGGTCCCAGGAAGCACCAGACCGGCCGTAATCATGACAACGCCTGCAATCTTGACAGCAACAACGACATTGCAGGCCAGCAGAACCAGAAAACTGGTCGTCACAAGCCTCGTCGGAATCCGGTACACACCCGCAGCATCTTCATTGTAGGCCGTGTAGTACATGGCCCGGAAAAATACCGCCAGCCATGCAAGATCAATCAGGGCCAGTACCGCAAGCACATACAGATCACTCTCACCGACAAGAAGGATGTTTCCAAACAGGTAATCGGCAATATCCGGAGTAAAACCATCGTTGACAGAAAGCAGCAGGACACCGGTTGCCATGGAAACAGCCAGAAAGATCGTTGTAAGGTTAACTTCAGCAACCGCCATTCTCGACGAAGCGAAACCAACGGTAAAGGCAACGGCAGCCACGAACAAAAACGTCACAGCACCATAGGGCAGCCCCGCAAGAAGGGCAAAAGCCATCCCGGCAAAGGCAATGTGCGCAAACGCCTCGGACGTGAAGGAAGCCCGGCGCAAGACAACGAATGTCGAGAGCAGACCGCTGCCAAAGGCGGATACCATGGCGGCAACGAATGCGGTGACAAGAAACGATGGTAGTTCCACTGCCCTCCCCCTTAAAAGTGCTTGTCAACGAGGCGCAACACCTCGCCCCAAGTCTTCTGGACAACCTCGGCGGAGACAAGCTCTGCAGCCGTATGACAATGCAGTGTCCGGTTGAGGCAGAGCACACTTGAGACCGTCTTCAGGATCACGTTGATATCATGAGAGACAAGCAGGATCGTCCGGCCCTCGCTGTTCAGCCGGGAAAGCAGGGAGTAAAACTCGATGATCTGCTGAGAATCCACTCCTGCCTCGGGCTCATCCAGAAAGAGGTAGCGACTGCCACCCACGATTGCCCGGGCCAGAAGCACCCGCTGCAGCTCCCCGCCGGAGAGTGCATCAATCGCCCGCCTTTCAAGATGTGCGGCACCGGTCATCTCAAGCGCTTGGCGAACGCGTCTGGCAGAATCCGCCGGCAGGCGGGAAAACGCTCCACGGCAGGCCAGAAGACCAAGACGGACAATATCCGCTGCTGTACCGGGAAACATCCGCGGGACAACCTCCCTCTGGGGGAGGTACCCGACATGGTGCTCACGCAGCCAGTCACGGGCCGGGACCCCATCATAGAGAACATGGCCTGCCGCCTCCGGTATCTGACCAAGGAGGATCCGCAGGAGTGTCGACTTTCCCGCCCCATTGGGACCAAGGATAGCCGTAAAGTCACCATCGGCCAGCACAAAGCTGACATCTTCAAGAACAGCCGTCGCTCCGATACGAAGACTGACACCGCGAACCTCGATCACCGGGAGAACCCCTGTGCCAACATGCGCCAGTTATACCTGAGAAGACCCGTATAGTTTGTTATCCCCGGATCCGAACCAATCGGATCAACAACATACACGGGCAAATCATACTCCTTCGCAAGAACCTGCACGCTCTTCGGGTCCATCTGCGGTTCACGGTAGAGGGCACGAACATGGGCGGCACGAATCTTTTTTCCGAGACCAGCCAAGGCCGCCGCCGAAGGTTCCCGGCCCGGTGTCGGCATGAACGCCGCGACACGGTGTATCCCGTAGCGCGAAAAAAACCTCGGAAAAGCATCATGAAAGGTAACGACCGCCTTGTCAGAATATGTCCCGGCCTCCGCACGGATATATGCATCCAGGGCAGCAATGCTGTTTGAAAACGCTGCCAGATTTTTGCGGAACAGCGAGCCACCCGCTGGATCATGCTGCTCGAAGCGGACTGCAAGTCCGGCCGCAAAACGCAGCATGAGTACCGGATCGGTCCAGAGGTGGGGATCCGATGTGCCATGCGCCTCGCCTTCACCATCGTGCACATGCTCAGCAATTGGGCCCGCCTCCGCTCCAAGGACAGCTTCTGCCGTGACTGTGCGTGCAGCGTGCTCCCTGAAAAGGGAACCGAGCTTTTCTTCAAGCCCCATCCCGTTGGCGATGATGATTCCCGCACGACTGATGCGCTTGACATCGCTCGGTCTGGGCGACCAGGTATGTGGCGAAGCAGAAACGGGAAGGAGTGTCTCCACTCTCAACCGGCCACCGGCGATCTCGCTGGCAATCAGAGCATATGGCCGGATCGTAGCCAGCACAAGCTTTGTGTCAATCTCGCCGTCTGCGCGGCCGCACGACAAAAGGACAAGACCAGTCAGCAGTCCGAGTGTGAAAACTTTTTGCATGCCGCTTCCTCCTGATTCGGGTAACCTCATAGAGGAAATATCATTCACCTGCCGCATGATCGTCCATAGAAGTCGCACACCTGGCATGACTGCGACTGAAGGGCAGAAACAAATCACTCTTGCACTCCCGGCGAAGATCCCACAGGGAAGTGCACAAGTACCTCTTTTTGTGGCAGCGCACCAGACCAGGCCTGAGGATTGTTCCCCCTGAAAAAATCTCAAAGGCTGAGAATTCCCGCCTTCGTCCGCCCAAGCAATCCCAGGATTCCGTTGACGATGGTCAGCGGATGAACCGGGCACCCCGGCAGATACAGGTCGGGAGTATGTTCCTCAAGAAAGGATCGGTCAAGTTCCGGACTCCCTGCAAACACACCTCCCGAAATCGCACAGGCCCCCGCCGCGATCAGCAGTTTTGGCCCAGGCATCATCGCCCAGACATCCCGCAGGGCCGGCGCCATGTTTCGTGTGACAGGGCCGGTCAATACCAGGGCATCTGCATGCCGGGGACTGGCCACAACCTCAATCCCGTAGCGGGCAATGTCGAAATTCACATTGTGAGCCGCGTTGAGTTCGAGCTCGCAGCCGTTGCATCCCCCGGCAGAAACCGAGCGCAGCTTGAGCGACCGGCCAAGAATCGTGAGGATCTCCCGTCCCGCAGGTTCCAGCCGGGCAGGCCAGTCTTCGACGCTCTCCCCGCTTTTCACAATCAAGCCCTCACGAGTCGAACTCGCCATCCGGTGTTCACCGGAGAAGCGGATCGCCTCCACGGGACACGCTGTCGCACAGTCACCGCAGAGGACGCATCTGCCGAGATCAATGGAAAGCGGCTCAAACCCGATGGCCGCAGCGGGACAAACCCGGGCACACTCATGCACACCACTGCAGGACTCAGAGAGCGAGCAGGCGGCCTGATCCAGCCGCGGTATCCCACGAAACTTCGGATCAACTGCCTGCCGGCGGGGATCCCTGATAGCCTGATACCCCTCCGCCGTGCGAACTCTGAGGATATCAAAGATGCTCATCGAAGCACTCCCTCCGTCCCTTACAGATCATTTCCACAATAACTCAGGTTAAAGCTCTTGTTGCAGATCGGGAAATCGGATATCCCATTACCACGCACCGCCAGGGCAAGCGCAAACCAGTTGGCAAGGGATGGATCCTGTACCCGGTGGCGACATACATGACCGTCATCATCCGTCACGATGGCATGCACGACCTCTCCACGCCACCCTTCTACCATTGAAACGACGATTTTTGCCTGGGCAGCCGGGGCCACCCGCCGCACAAGCGTTCCCGCAGGAAGACTTGCCAGCCGATCCCGCACATGATCAAGAGATGCGACAGCCTCGGCATAGCGAATCCATGCACGTGAAAAAACATCCCCTCCGTCAAGCACAACGGGGTGAATCGGAAGAAGCCGGTACAATCCGAAAGGATGATCAAAGCGGACATCGCACGGCACGCCACTGGCCCTGGCCGTCGGGCCGGAAAACCCAAGCATGCAGGCATCTTCATACGACACGATCCCTGTCCTCTCAAAACGCGAGAGGACGGATGGGGAGCCAAACATGGCTTCGGTAAGCCGTATGAGATCAGTCCGAACCCGTCCCAGCGCAGTATCAAGCCGCTCACCCTGCGCTCCATCAATATCGTGCCCCACCCCCCCCGTCCGGATCAGACCACGCCCAAAACGGCTCCCGGAAAATGAGAGCAAGCCATTAATCACAAGGGTGCGGGTGGCACCATAGAAAGACATCCCCGGCAAAAAGGCAACATCTCCGGCCAGCGCGCCAAGGTCCCCGATATGCATGGCAGCCCGCTCCATTTCAAGGGCAATCGAGCGAATGGTCAGGGCACGCAGTGAAGGAACGCAGTTTCCAAGCACCTCCATCGCGTTGGCCGCAGCTGTGGCATGCGCAATGACACTGTCACCTGAAACCGACTCCGCAATCCGGACAGCATGCGCCGGACGCTGGACGAGAAGGGACTCAACACCACGATGCTGGTAGCCCAGGACAATCTCAAGGTGCAAAATCTCTTCGCCCCTGCAGAAAAATCTGAAATGACCCGGCTCAATCACCCCTGCATGCACCGGCCCGACACCAACCTGATGGAGAATGTCACCATGGACAGTGAAAAACGGGTACCGTTCGACAGCGCTGTTGCTTTGGGAACAGCCGTCGTCACCATGGTGCCATCCTTTTCGCCCTATGCCATGTTGGTCCTGAACCCATCCTTCATCAAGCGCCCGCACCGGCTTGAGCCAGGGATGATGCCGGG
>JAKPMW010000369.1 GCA_029548715.1 Spirochaetota bacterium
CCGATACGACCAGGGAGGCCTACGCCAGTGACCTGGGTCTCTTTGCCATGTGGTGCAGATCGGCGGATCGGGGCTGGCAGGATGTTGATGAGGATCTGGTTGTCGGCTGGCTCTGGTCGTTAAAACAAGCCGGGGCAGCACCGTCAACCATTGCACGAAGGCTGGTGACACTGAGGCAGTTGTACAAGTATCTCCTGCTTGAAAAGCGGGTGCAGGCAAGTCCCGTGGCCTTTCTTGATTCACCCAGGACCGGCAGACCCCTTCCGACATGCCTGACACGTGACGAAGTCGAGCGACTTGTGCACTGGTATTCCCCTGATACGACTCGCGGATTGCGCGACCGGACCATGCTTGAAATTCTGTATTCCTGCGGATTGCGCATTTCCGAACTGCTCTCACTTGTGATGAGCAATGTTGACCTGGAAAATGGATTCCTGACTGTCGAAGGCAAGGGAGCGAGGGAGCGGATCGTTCCCATGGGAAAACGGGCGGAAAGCCTGCTCAGGGATTATCTGGATCTGGCACGTTCGAGCCTGCTTGCGGGCAAGGTCAGCGAGTATGTGTTTCTGAACTCCCGTGGCGCAGCTCTTTCCCGCATGGCAGCCTGGAAAGTCGTTCATGCTGCCGCGACAGGTGCCGGGATCGCAAAGACGGTTTCGCCCCATACCCTCAGGCATTCCTTTGCCAGCCATTTGCTCGAAAACGGTGCTGACCTCAGGGCTGTGCAGGAACTGCTTGGGCATGCTGACATCGCGACAACCCAGATCTATACCCATCTGGCCCGTGAGTACCTTGTCCGGATCCACGCGGAATGCCACCCTCTTGAAAGAGCCGATGACGGCAGTGCATGACTGCTGCACACTGTCAAAACCTGACATTTGGGCTGATTACAAGATGAAAGCGCTGGTCCTCGGGTACAAGCTCGCCTGTATAGGGAGAGCGGAAGTTATACTGAAACCCGATGTTCAGTTCAGGGAGGAGGGGCGAGTCGCGCAGGGGGAACTTTTTTCCAAAAACAAAGCGGATACCCTGTGGCCTGGCGGTATCGTTTTCAAAGCGCAGGAGGAGTTCTGCGAAACTGTTGTCGAATACGGTAAAGTCAAACAGGTCAAAGTCGACATGATCCCGCCTGAGGCCGATGTAAAACCAGGACTTGATTTCGTTGTTTGAATGCAGACGTGTGCCGAGCTTGTAGCTCCAGCTTACGGTTTTCCGCCCGTCCACGATTTCACCCTTGAGCTTGAGTTCAAGCTCAAGCCAGTCATCCCGGATCATTTCGTTGTCCCGGATATGCCAGTTGCCGTAGCTGGCTACAAGCCCGCTGTATCCTTTGCCCTGTACCGGGACGGCATTGGTTCCATGGGAGTGACGGCGGGAGGGCGCGTAACTGACAACATTGCCAAGAAAGACCGAGACGGCCCAGGGCTCTTCAAAAAACGATGATGTGATGGACTGGATAATGTTGAAGCCTTCGAAAATCTCGCAGTCAGCGTAAAACCCGGGCGCGTATTTTCGGATTCCCACTCCAAGCAGGGGCATCGGATAGATGCTTCCCTCGATTACGATGGTGCGCGGGAGAAAGAAATGGGTCAGGAGGTAGCCATATATTTCAAGTTCGTTTTCGGTGTCAAGTCGCGGGATTGTGCTGGATGTGAGCGGCAGAATCAGTCCGAGGGGCATGTAAAACAGCTCGAATTCCATCATCAGGGTGACCGGACCGATTTCTTCCTCAAAGACGGTTGCGGCCTGGACGGCAGGCGGACAACAAAAGGCCAGAACCAGAAAGGCAGTCAGCGCAGCCCGACAGGTCGTCTTCACGGGTGTGTCCCGGCTGGCTGGTTGCCGTGGCAATGCTGGAGGATGGTGCGGGTGTTCATCACACAAGACTATTCCGTCTGAGGCCCTTTGGTCAAGACGCGAAAAACCCCGGGTGTGCAGAGAGAATGACTGGTGGATGACGTTGACAGAGGGCGGATGTGTGACTAACATTTCCGGGCGAGGTGAGAGAATGCTGCGCTCCAAGATCATGCGTTTTTTCTCGGAAAAGGTATTTGAGCATGCCCGTTTCAGCTGGCGGCGGTTTGCCGCCGGGTTGCTGGTTGCTGTCCTGTCGGGTGTGGTACTTGGACTGGCATTTCCCCTGACCAGTCTTTTCCCCTTGGCCTGGGTTGCGCTTGTGCCCTTGCTTGTCATGCAGCGCGGGGTTTCAGGCGGGCGGATGTGGCTGTATGCCTTTGTCGCAGGGCTTTCGTTCTGGCTTGTGCATGCTTCGTGGCTCAAGGTGTTTCATCCTCTCTCGCTTGTAACGGCGACCCCGGCCCTCGCACTGTATTTTTCACTGCCCTTTGTCTTGCTTTCTGTCTGGCGCAGGTGGCTTGGGAACAAGAGCCCCCTCGTGCAGGCTGTGCTGTTTGCCACCCTCTGGACGGGTATTGAATATTTCAGATCCACCGGTTTTCTCGGATTTTCCTGGGGGGTGATCGGATACTCACAGCACCTCTTCCTGCCTGCGATCCAGATTGCGGATATTGGGGGAGTCTGGCTCATTTCGTGGGTCATCGCCTTCACAAATGCCATCCTCGCTGGGATACTCTCCGAAGGGATGTCACGTTCCTCGCGTTCACGACTCTGGCTCCTGGGGGGCGTGCTTCTTGTTGTGCTGGGCTACGGTGTTGTCCGTCTCTCCGAAGAGCCAGGTGGTCCCGTCAAGCGTGTGGCACTGGTGCAGGCCTTTGTTGATCCTGCCCTTGACTGGAGGTCGGGCCGCAAGGCAACGACCATGAAGCGGATTGAGGAGATGACCATCAGGGCCGCGCTTGCGCAACCCAGACCCGATCTTGTTGTCTGGTCAGAGACGCTGAGTTCACCGTCTGCGCTCTGGTATTATCTCCATGCGCGTTTTGCACCTCCCGGAAACGAGATGCGGGCATTGGGTGAATGGTTTGCCGGGATGCCTGCCCGTGCCGGGGTCCCCGTGCTCCTGACAGCGCCGCACAAGGAGATTGTTGCATATACCAACGAACAAGGTGTTCCGGCAAGAGAACTGCAGTCCTATAATGCAGCCTTTCTTGTAAATGCAAAAACGAATATCATTGACAGATATTACAAGATTAATCTTGTTCCGTTTGGGGAGTGGTTTCCCTACAAGAAGGAATTTCCCTGGGTGGCCAAAATTCTTCAGGAAACGATCGCCAGTGATTTTACACCGGGAGCACGCTACACGGTTTTCTCCATGCCGCAGGGGCGATTTGGCGTCATGATCTGTTTTGAGGATATCTTTGGTGAGCTCTGCCGCCAGCTTGTCAGGGCCGGCGCCGAGTATCTTGTCAATACGACCAATGATTACTGGTCAAAAAGCATACAGTCTCAGGAACAACATGCGGCTATGGCTGTTTTGCGCTCGGTTGAAAACCGGAAATACCTTGTGCGGGCGGCCAATACCGGTGTGACCTGCATTGTTGATGCCTGGGGGCGGATGCTTGAACGCCTGCCTGACGAGGAGACCGGGATTCTCCAGACCGAGGTCTTCTTGATGAAGGACCGTTCTCCTTCATTCTACACGCTTCATGGTGACTGGCTCGGGATTGCGGGAGCGTGGGCCTGCGCATTGTCGTTTCTGGCCGGCCTTGGCAGGCGACTGGGCGCCATTGGATGCTGGCTGGTGAGGCGTCTGGCGCGCACACGATAACAGGGTACTTTCGGACAGCATTGCGCTTTTCTGCCCGGGCCTGTTGGCTCACCTCAGATATTGCTGCAACCTGACAAGATTGGGGTTTCCCGGGAAAACCGTCAGTCCCTCGCTGAGCAGG
>JAKPMW010000380.1 GCA_029548715.1 Spirochaetota bacterium
CGGGCGTTTTTGATTGCCTCTTGCATGCTGTTGGTGACATGCAGCCGCTCGGGGAAGCCGACCATGGGCAGGAATATCCTGTTACGCCTCTCGCTTTCAAACTGCGCGGCCCGCTGGGGATCAAACTCCCACATCAGGACATCGTGCATCTCTGCAAAGGTGATACCAAGCGCGCTGCCCCAACTGCCAGCCCCGAGAATGGCCACCTTCATCCGCGAGAGGATGCGTTTCATTCCGTGTCCTTCTTGTCACGCAGGGTAATACGCAGGGGAACTCCGCTGTACTCATGATGCTTGCGGAGAGTGTTGCGTATGTAGTGTATGTACTGCACGGACGCCAGTGTAGCATTGTTGACAAAAAATGTAAAGGAGGGAGGCATGCTTCCGGTCTGGACTGCGTAATAGATCTTGAGCTGTTTCCCCCGCTTTGAGGGTGCATAGGCCTTGAGCTGCTGCTGGACAAATCTGTTCAGATCAGGGGTGTCAAGCCGGCGAGACTGGTTTCCATGCACATGGACGATCATGTTGAGGAGTTTTTTCAGGCCACGCCCATTGGTTGCGGAAACAGTGGTGACAGGAACCCAGGCAAATTCTGGAAGCTGAAACTGGATCTTGTCTTTCAGGTCCCGGATGTGCTTGGCCGAGTTGTCATCCACCGTATCCCACTTGTTGATTGCGAAAATCAGACCCTTGCCGGCCTTTTCGACCAGACCGATGATTTTCTTGTCCTGATCCGTCAAAAGGGTTTCGGGTTCAATCAGGAGGACTGTGACATCGGCCTCTTCGATGCTGCGCTCGGTACGGAGTGTGCTGTAATACTCGATATCCTCGCGGACCTTGCTTTTGCGCCGCAAGCCGGCGGTGTCAATTACCCGAAAGGTTCGTTCGCCAAAGACAAACCAGTCATCAATCGAATCCCGGGTTGTCCCGGCGATCGGGCTGACAATGGCGCGCTCCTTTTGCAGCAAGGCATTCAGGAGGGATGATTTTCCGACATTCGGGCGTCCGATCAGAACAAAGGAGATATCCTCCTTGAGTCCGCGCTGGTCAAGGTTGCGGGCTGCTTCCTCGATCGCCTCGGACAGCCTGGTCTTGAGCTCGGGGCAGTTTGTTCCATGATTGGCCGAGATTCCGATCACGTTTTCAAAGCCGAGCTCATAGACTTCAGGAGGGAGAGCCCCGTCGCGTGTCCGGTCCAGCTTGTTGGCGACCACCAGAACAGGTTTGCTGATGCGCCTGACCATATCGGCAAAATCATGATCCAGTCCGCTGATGGCTGTGGCATCCACGAGAAAAATGACCAGATCTGCACTCAGGATTGCCAGCCTGGCCTGTCGCTCAATGTCTCCGGAAAAATCGTCGGGATCATCGGGAAAAAGCCCCCCGGTGTCCACGAGCAGCGCTTCACGCTGTTCATTGAGGGCAAAACGGACCGCCTTGCGGTCTCTGGTCACGCCCGCTTTGGGGTGAATGACGGCATCCCTGCGTCCGGCAAGCCGGTTAAACAGGGTGGACTTGCCCGTATTGGGCCGCCCAAGGATGACAATTTCGGGAATGCGCATGCCCTAATGGTACTCAGGAGCCTTGCTGTGAGTCAATCTGCCCGCGGGAACGGGCTACGTGTGCGAGACAGTACGCTGAAGGGCGGATTTGGTGTACCATTACATGGTATATGGCAATAGGGACGGCAAGGAGAGCATATCCATGGATATCGACGTGATGCGCAGCACGATTGAAGACTGGCAAAAGCCCCCTTTTGATGACCAGACGCGTCATGAAATCGCCACTCTGGTCAGTCAGGGAGCGGATGAGGAGTTGTTCGAACGCTTTCATACCAGGCTTGAGTTTGGAACAGGTGGGCTGCGCGGGATCATGGGTGCGGGGACAAACCGGATGAACCGGTACACCCTGGCGACCGCAACCCGGGGTCTGGCTGACTATCTGCTCGAGAATGTCCCCGATGCCCAGCGGATGGGTGTTGTCATCGGGTATGATGTACGAAACAACTCGCGCTTGTTTGCCGAAACCACAGCAGCCATTTTTGCCTCTGCAGGATGTACCACATATCTGTTTCCCCGCCTGTGTCCGGTTCCGATGCTGGCGGCTTCGATCAGGCTCCTGGGATGTGCTGCCGGCGTCATGATTACAGCCAGCCACAATCCGCCAAAGTACAATGGATACAAGGTCTTCTGGTCTGATGCAAGTCAGGTTGTCCCGCCCCATGATGAGGGGATCATAAGCCGTGTCAACGCCATCAGGCCAGGGTCGGTACCGCTGCCTGAGTATGAACTCTGCAGGGCACAGGGTCTGATCCGTGATGTTCCTGCCGCGGTCATGGATGAGTACTACCGGCTTGTGCTGGACTGTCAGCAATATCCGGATGCTCCCGGCCGGACCAGGTCCGGTCTCAGGATAGTCTACTCTCCCCTGCACGGGACAGGCAATCTTCCGGTGAGGCATGTTCTGGGTGCTGCCGGGTATTCACAGCTGTCTGTGGTCCAGTCTCAGGAATTGCCCGACGGCAATTTCCCGACAGTCGAGCGGCCCAATCCCGAAGAGACGGCGGCCATGCGGCTTGCCGTTGAGCAGGCCGTGCGCGAGGAGGCCGACATTGTCATGGCAACCGATCCGGACTCAGACCGGCTTGGTCTTGCTGTACAGGGTCCCGAGGGCGATTTTGTGCTTCTGGATGGCAACCAGACCGGTGCAATCCTGGCACATCATGTGCTCGAAGGCCTGACACGGTCCCCCCGAACCCGACAACCTGCCGTCATCTCAACGGTTGTCTCCAGCGGGCTGGTACGCCGCATGGCCGAGGCGTATGGTGCAGAGTATTATTCGACCCTGACCGGGTTCAAGAATATCGGATCCGTCATGCGCAATCTGGCCGACAACAGGCCCGAACAGGAATTTGTGTTCGGTTTTGAGGAATCGTTCGGTTATCTCTTCAGGGACTACATCAGGGACAAGGATGCTGTAGTTGCCTGCCTGATGACAGCCGAGGCTGCAGCGCTCGCCAAAAGCCGCAGCCAGGGGTTGTGGCAGGTCTTGACAGGAATCTGGCGCCGCTTTGGAGTTTTTCGTGAACGGCTGTTTTCATTTGAGCAGGAGGGTGTGGCCGGAGCAGAGCGTATCCAGCGGATCATGGCCCTCTTTCGCTCGCACAATGCGCGCAGCCTGTTTGCCGGCCTGGGTGGTGACACCCTGCTTGATATTCGTGAACAGACCCTGTGCTCGCTTGCAAGTGGAGAAACCAGCCCGGCAAGCGGGTACCCCCGCTCCAACGTCCTGGTGGTTTCCCTTCCCGGGGGGGGGATGATTGCCGTACGTCCGTCAGGCACCGAACCAAAGATCAAATTTTATATTTCCCTTGTCCAGACCTGCACGATGGACGCATCAGATCAAGAGGCTCTTGCAGTCTACCAGGATCTTGGAGGTACGATCGACAAGATTTTTGGGAGACTGCGGACAGTCATGGAGGAGGCATGAAGCGATTGTGTCTTGTACCTGCCCTGCTGGTCTTATTGGGAACAGCAGAATCGCGCTCTGCAGAGGATGACAGTGTCCTGCGCATTGCCCCCTGCCGGATCGAGGTTATCCTCAATTACACCCGGGTCTGTCTGGATGGGGTCTGGGTGCTTTCGGACGGGATCCTTGGAAAAAACGCGCTCTATCGTTTTGTCCGTGAGCGTGGGTACCTTGTGCTTGTTCCGATACTGGATGAAGCGGCACGAACCAGACTGCGCGGGCAGCTTGATTCCCGCATTCTTGAGATCGAGAGCCTCGACTCTGCCCTTTCCATTCAGGGAATGCTTGTTGACAACGGACTGGTCTTTGATCAGCGCAATGCACTGGTTACCTGGCATGAAACGACCCGAATCAGGCTTGCCTGGGACGGCAAGGCGTTTTTCGGTCAGGCCGAGAGCATCAGTGGCAGGAGTGCCGCACCGCGCCGGCCACAGAGCGTCTCGCTCCGCAAGTATACCGGCTCAGTGCTTCCTCGCGAAGAGAGCAGTCCAGGGCAGGAAGATTTTTAGTTTGTCAAAAACGCTGCCAGTGAAGGCGGGAGGGCGTTTGTTCCGTAGACGAGGTGGGCCTTTTTTCCGAGAGCCTGTAGAAGCCTGCTGCGTGAAAAGGCAGCCTGGAGATAGAGGGTAAAACGCCGCTCCCGGGCTGTTTCAGGTCTCCATGCTTCCCAGTAGCGTGCGACAATCCTGGCGTGATTGCTGCACCAGACAGAGTCAACCCCGATATTGCTGACCTGACTGACACTCACGATCCAGCGCCTGATCTCCAGACTGCTCTGAACCCCGGTTTCGCGCAGGGCAAGTCGCTCGGCCGCAGCCAGGCTGTCCAGCCCGCTCACAAAGACCTTGGTCAGAACAAGATCGTTACTGCGGATACAGGGCGGGCCAGGAAGGACCCAGTCCGGAATGGTCGGGGATGAGGCATGGGCAAGAACCCGTGCCCTGAGGCGTGAGGCCTCAAGATCCGTATCCGGGATGGTTTTGGTGCATCCGGCAGCGAACACAAGACAGATCGTGCAGGAGAGTACAATGAATCGCATGGCGTGCTCCAACCGGCTAAAGAAAGGATCCAGTATTCCGATACTAAGGGTACCACATTTGTCCGCGAGGTGCGATATGAAAGAATCTGATGTCCTGTTCCGCAAGGGGATGGAGCTGCTTCGTAATGGCGAGTACCGCAAGGCCGAAGAAACCTTCAACAGGGCCAAGGAACTGGCCAACCGGGAGACAGCAGCGCTCTGACGGTACACCCTATGAAACCCATTGAACGAGATGGATAACCGCCGGCGTACAGAGCCGGCGGTTTGTCTGTCAGGGGATAATCCGGGGAACGGAGCGGATCAGGCGGAGTGCGCCCGATGCATCGGGAGATACCTCAAGGACAAGGGGCTCCTTGACTGCCCCGTGGTCTGTCTTGCGTGTCAGCAGGCACGAAAGCCGGACCGAGCCATCAGACAAAACGGTCATGCTGAGGATCTCGGCATGAATAATCCCTCTGGACCATGACCGAAGCACATCAGCAAACCCGGCGTGGGTGGTTGTACCCTGCGCCAGCCAGTCAGGCGAGACAAGGGTGCAAAAAGCAGCATGGTCACCCCGTCGGGCAGCATTGAGAAAGCGGGAGAAAAACTCCTCTTCTGCGCTTTGCGCTGTCAGACCGGATGCAGAGAGGACAAGCAGCAGGGTCAAAACAAGCGTTTTCATCAGGATCAAGACACCGTTTTTACGTGTCGGTCAAGGGCTGCCTGGGCAGCATTGCGGCAGGCTTCCTTTTTCGAGTTTCCCTGCCCCTCACCCCAGAGTGTCTTGTTGACATATACCTGCACCGTAAAAACTGCGATATTGTTTTTGTCGGGTGGTGTCTGGGAGACGAGGACGTATTCAGGAAAGCGGTGCCATTTCTTCTGCACATATTCCTGAAGCTCGGTTCGGGGTGAAAAAGGTTTTTCAGCCCTGATCCCCTGATCCAGCACGGGAGCCAGATGCCTGAGGGCAAACTCACGGGCTGTGTCTATCCCCGAATCGAGGTAGATTGCCCCGAGGACTGCCTCGAAAGCATTGGCCAGGTTTGAGGTGCGCTGGGCTCCTCCTGAAACCTGTTCACCCCGGCCAAAAACCAGTAGATCACCGATCCCGATCGCGTCTGCCGCTGACGCGAGGGTTCGCTCGCTGACAGCGATACTCTTCAGGCGTGAGAGAATCCCCTCTGATTCATCCGGGAAGGTTGCATAGACGTACTCGGCCATGACAAATCCGAGCACGGCATCGCCAAGGAATTCGAGGGTTTCGTTATTTCCGGGAATTCCGCTTTCATTGGACCACGAGCGGTGGGTCAGGGCCTGCCGCAGGAGAGCGGGATTACGAAACGCAATCCCGAGTTTCTCTGCGGCATGTTCGACATGACCTTCCATCAGCCCTGATATGCGCGGATGACAACACTCGCATTGTGTCCGCCAAACCCGAAGGAATTGGAGACGGCAGTCCTGACGGGGCAGGAGACACCGCTGTTGGCAACAAAGTCGAGGTCAAGACCCTCATCCGGATTGTCAAGATTGATCGTCGGATGGAGATAGCCATCCTGGATTGACTTGACGCAGACAATTGCCTCAAGACCACCGGCAGCACCAAGGAGATGACCGCTCATGGACTTCGTCGAATTCATCCTGAGTTTTCGGGCGTGGTCGCCAAAGACACTTTTTACCGCCAGGACCTCGCCGCGGTCACCAAGGGGGGTCGATGTTCCATGTGCATTGACGTAGTCAACCGACTCGGGGGTACACCCGGCATCGCGCAGGGCATTTTTGATGGCCATGGCAGCCCCCTGCCCGTCCGGTCTTGGCGCGGTCATGTGGTAGGCATCACAGCTTGTCCCGGCGCCCGCCAGCTCTGCAATAATTTTTGCACCACGTTTTTTGGCAGACTCTTCGGTTTCGAGGACAAGGATCCCGGCGCCCTCACCGAGGACAAAACCGTCCCGATCCCTGTCGAAGGGGCGCGAAGCCTTTTGCGGTTCGTCATTCCGGGTCGAAATAGCCTTTTCGGCTGCAAAGCCCGCCAGACTCATGATGTTGACTCCGCCTTCGGCACCACCGCAGACGATGATATCGGCATCCCCGGCGCGAATCAGGCGCAATGCTGTGAAGAAGGAGTGGGTAGCCGTAGCACAGGCGGTACTGACTGAAAAATTGACCGCCTGGAGGTTATAGTCGATAGCAAGCATTCCGCTGGCCATATTCGGGATCATGGCGGGAATGAAAAACGGGCTGACCTTTTTGTGGCCACCCCTGATGTATGCTTCGGATTCTTCGAAAAATGACTGCATGCCGCCAATGCCAGAACCAATGATCATCCCGCAGCGCTCGGGACCGTATGCCGTGACAGCATCGCGGTCGAGCCCGGCCATCTTCATGGCCTCTGCCGTGGCAGCGTAGGCGAAATGCATATACCCGTCAAACCTGCGAACCAGTTTGCGATCCATGTAAAGCGAAGGATCAAAATTTTTGACTTCGGCCGCAAACCGCACCGGAAACGCCGAAGCATCAAACTTTGTAATTGGTGCAACACCTGAAGTGCCGGCACACAAGGCCTTCCAGGTTGATTCAACGTCAAGACCGAGCGGGGTGACAGCACCCATGCCGGTGATGACGACCTTTTTTCCAGGCATTGGAAACCTCTTCAATGTTTTGAAAGTGAAAAAAGGCTATTGCCTGCAATAGCCTTTTTCAAGCGCATCTCTTTGAAGCTGCGCCATGGACAGTTGTCCGCCATACCGGGGTACAGCGATCACTTACCGCTGCGTTCCGCAATAAAGCGAACAGCATCACCGACAGTCTTGAGTGACTCAGCCTCAGAGTCCTCGATGTCGATCTGGAACTCTTCTTCGAGGGACATGATCATCTCGACTGTGTCGAGAGAGTCAGCCTTGAGATCGTCGACGAGCGAGGCTTCCATCTTGACGTCCGCTTCATCGACGCCGAGATGGTCGATGATGATCTCTTTTACCTTTTCGAAAACTTCAGCTTCTGACATCTTAACACCTCCACAAGTAATTGAATGCTGCTACAGTAGTATACCATGCTTCCATCTTTATTGCATGAGCATGCCGCCATTGATCGCCAGTACATGACCGGTGATGTAGGCAGACATCCCTGATGCCAGGAAGAGACAGCCATTGGCAATATCTTCGGGTTCACCCATTCTGTCAAGGGGGACCTGCCGAAGCATTTCGGTTTTGACCTGTTCAGAAAGCACCTCGGTCATTGCGGTATTGATAAATCCCGGTGCAACGGCATTGACCCGGACATTGCGACCGGCAAACTCACGTGCCGTTGTCTTGGTCAGTGCAATGACACCGCCTTTGGAAGCGGTATAGTTTGCCTGGCCGGCGTTACCCATCTGACCAACCACAGAAGCGATATTGATGATGTTTCCCTTGCGGGCTTTTGCCATGTGCCTGACCACACTCCGGGTACAGACGAAGACACCCTTGAGATTGATATTGATGACGAGGTCCCATTCTTCGTCTTTCATGCGAAGCATGAGATTGTCACGGGTAACGCCCGCATTGTTTACGAGTATATCGATCCTGCCGAAGGTGTCAAGCACTTTCTTGACCATGGCATCGACATCCTCGGCGTTGGATACATCGGTTCTGGCTGCCATCGTCTTGACACCGTACTGCCTGGCCAGCTCGCCGGCAGTCTGTTCGGCCGCCTCGAGGTTGACGTCAATGATGGCCAGATTGGCTCCCTGTGAAGCGAATTTTTCGGCAATGGATCGTCCGATACCGCGTGCAGCACCTGTAATAATGGCGACTTCGTCCTTGAGAAGCATGTAAATATCACCTGCCTTGTGAGAGAATTTTTTCGAGGCTCTCGAGGTCCCCGCTTCCCTGGCACGCCAGGGATTTGTCAATGCGTCGCATCAGACCTCGCAAGACCTTGCCTGGCCCGACTTCGACAAAGGCATCGCAGCCGTTGGAGGCGAGGAAGCGAACACTGTCCTCCCACCGAACCGAAGAATATATCTGCTTTTGCAAAAGGTCAACTGTCTGTTTTGGATCGTGCCAGGCCGCAGTTACGTTGGAGACAACCTTGGCGTGGCCATCAACAAAGGATACAGCCGCAAGCTCTGCCGCAAACCGTTCGGCAGCAGGTTTCATCAGGCTTGAGTGAAAGGGGCCGCTGACCTGGAGAGTCACAAAATTGGTGGCACCAGCCTCATTTGCGATGGGCTCGGCATCGCTAACGGCGTCCTTGTCTCCCGAGATGACGATCTGTCCCGGGCAGTTGAAATTGGCTGCCTCGAGTGGTCTTCCCTTGGCGGCGGCCTTGATGACATCAGCGATCTGTTCGGGGGTGAGCCCCATGACAGCAGCCATGCCGCCCCGCCCGGCGGGATCAGATTCGGCCATCAGGGCACCGCGTCTGGCAACAAGGCGCAAGGCATCTTCGTAGGGGATCATTCCTGCTGCGACAAGGGCCGAGTACTCCCCAAGTGAGTGACCGGCACAGGCATCCGGGATGATTTCGCTGGCTTCAAGTACACGCAGCACGGCAACACTGGCGGCAAGCAGGGCTGGCTGGGTATAGCGTGTGTCCTTAAGTTTTTCCTCGGGACCTGAAAAGCAGAGTTCTTCCATCGAGTACCCGAGAACGCGGGAAGCGGTTTCAAAGGCCTCGCGGGCTTCAGGATATGCATCATAGATATCCTTGCACATCCCGACACTCTGGGCGCCCTGGCCAGGGAAGAGAAAGGCAACCATCAACAATCTCCTTGGATGAGGTAATCAGTAGCGAAGCAGGCAGGCAGCCCAGGTGAGACCGCCTCCGAAGGTACACATTCCGACAAGCTGGCCCCGCACAAGGCGGCCACTCTCGACCAGCTCGGCAAGCGCAATGGCGATCGAGGCTGCGGAGGTATTGCCGTATTTTTGCAGATTAACATAGACCTTATCCTCAGGGAGGTCAAGGTATTTGCGGAGCGATTCAATGATGCGCAGATTTGCCTGGTGCGGAATGACAATATCGACATCCGATGACTGCAGACCCGCCCTGGTCAGTACCTGGCGCATGCTGTGGTTCATTTTCATGACGGCGGCCTTGAATACCTCGGGGCCGTTCATCTTCATGGTGTGTTCGCGGGCATCGACTGTCTCGTGACTGGCAGGTTTGCGGGACCCGCCGGCCGGCATGTTGAGGATGTCCGCATACTTTCCGTTTCCGCCGAGGAAAAACGAGACAAAATCGCTTTCGCCTTCGTCGGTCCCTGAAAGGACGGCAGCACCCGCACCGTCTCCGAAAAGGACGCAGGTGGAGCGGTCAGACCAGTCTGTGATCCGGGACAGTACCTCGGACGCGACAACGAGAACGTGGTTGTATTCGCCGGTAGCGATATACTGGCGGGCAACCGAGAGCGCGTAGATAAAACCGGAACAGGCGGCTTCAAGGTCAAAGGTTGCGGCGTGCTTTGCCCCCAGGGCATTCTGAACCAGACAGGCCGTGGCGGGGGAGACCATATCCGGAGTGATGGTACTGACAATGATCAGGTCAATATCCTCAGCGCTCAGGCCGGCCCTGTCAAGGGCCTTGCGGGCCGCTTCAATGGCCAGATCGGAGTTGCCGGTTTCGGGTGGGGCGATACGACGCTCTTCGATTCCGGTACGTGTCCGGATCCACTCGTCCGAAGTATCAACCGTTTTCGAGAGGTCATCATTGGTGACGATATTTGACGGAACCGCAAATCCAGTCCCGCGAATCACCGTTTTTCTAAGTGTCATGGTGCCCGACCCCGCTTCCTTCTGCCGTACACGGCGTGTGCCCGTTGTGAAATGTTAGCCCGACCGGACAAAAAAGTGAAGCTAAAACGGTCTGTGGCTTAACTGCTGTGGAGTGGCCTGGCTGGTGTCTGTTTCCGGTCAGGGCTGGCTGTGCTGGTCCTGACCGCCCTGGGCAAAAGCATCGCGCATTTTTTCTACCATTTGGGACCTGTTGAGAGCGATGGCGGCGGCGATGGCGTTGTAGACCGCAGAAGGCCCGGACTTGCCATGACCTGC
>JAKPMW010000409.1 GCA_029548715.1 Spirochaetota bacterium
CCTGCGTGCAGGCAATGCATCACAGGACATGGCGGCACCCAGTCTGGACGGAACCCTGTTCCCCATTCAAAAAATTGACTGGAAGTCAGAAAATGACGTAGATTTCACGAAGTATACAGGGAGTGGGGAACAATGGGCATCACCGAACGCAAGCAGCGGGACCGCGAGCGCCGGGTCAACGAGATCCTTGACGCTGCAATGCGGGTCTTTCTCGAGCGGGATATCTCGGGCACAACCGTGGACGCCATCGCCAACGCTGCCGAGATCAGCAAGGGGACGATTTACCTCTACTTCAAGAGCAAGGAAGAAATCGCCTACGCCCTGATGCTGCGTGACTTCAGGGACGTTCTGGCGCAACTGCGCGAGCGAGTCAGCAGTGCAGAAAACGCTCTCGAAGGCCTGATCACACTGGCTCGCTCGTATCTTGACGGCGCCCGCAGCGAACCGCAAAAATTCAAGCTGGCCTACCGCATCCACCGGCACTTCCACAATAATATCGAGGAAGCCCTGAAAGGAATGGAAGAAAACGAGTATGGGCGCCAGTTGCTTTCGCTGACGGATGAATTTGCCGCCTTTATCGGGGGAATCATTACCCGGGGGATGGAGGATGGCTCAATGCGGGATGATCTTGATCCCAAATACACATCGATGCTGGTCTCGGGGATGCTTGACGGAATGCTCGAAAACCTCCCCCTCTCCAGCAACCCTGAATTTGCCGCAAAAATGGAGGCAAAGTGGGGCGTCAGGGCCGAGGCCCTTGCCGAATACTCCCTCAATTTCATCCGCCACGCCTTGCAAAACCCGACGGAAAAAACACGCTAACAGGGCATCCTTCAACCGGCATTCCGGCGGGCGCTGCTGCACCCAATCGGGCCAAATGGCGCCCCGGTGTTTCAGCGCAGGAAGCGCTGGACCGAATATTCCTCAAAAAATTGCAATTTTCGTTGCCATGCTGCGTCTTCATGAATAGACTTCATTCAAATTACTGACCAATGGTCAGTTTTTACACGGGAGACTATTATGGCAATCCTGAAAATGACGGGTGTCACCAAGGAATACCCTCTGGGCAAGACAACCGTCCACGCACTCCGGGGAGTCGACTTTGCGGTCGAAGAAGGCGAGCTCCTCTCCATCATCGGCCCCTCCGGGAGCGGCAAGACCACCCTGCTCAACCTGATCGGCTGCATCGACGCACCCACGGGCGGCTCGATCGAAGTCCATGGCCAGCCCCTCTCGGGGATGAGCGATCGCCAGCTGACCGACCTCAGGCTGCACCGGATCGGCTTTATCTTCCAGACATTCAACCTGATCCCGGTCCTCTCGGTTGTCGAAAACATCGAGTTTCCGCTTCTGCTGATGAAGAAATTCGACAGGGCCGAGATCCGCAGGCGAACAATGCATCTTGTCGAGGCAGTCGGTCTGCAGGATCATATCGCGCACAAGCCCTCTGAACTCTCGGGAGGACAGCGCCAGCGGGTGGCCATCGCCCGCGCCCTTGTCACCAACCCCGACATCGTCCTTGCTGATGAACCGACGGCCAACCTGGACTCGGTGACCGGTGAATCCATCCTCGAACTGATGAAACGGATGAACGAGACCGAAAAGACCACCTTTGTCTTTTCGACGCACGACGCCAATGTCCTGCGTCATGCCAGGCGTGTCGTGCGCATTCATGACGGCCGCATCGTCAACGAATAACGCCAGTCAAGGAGAGCCTGCATGGCCATTACACTCAAGATAGCCTGGCGCAACCTCTGGCGCCACAAGGGAAAGAGCCTGATCGTCGGGACGATCCTCTTTTTCGGGGCCTTGATCATGACTTTCGGAAATGCCGTTGTCGCCGGGATGGAACGGGGACTCGAGCAAAACATCATTTCCCGCTTTACCGGACACATCGTCCTTGTCTCGACAAACACCGGATTTGACAACATCCTCTATACCATGATGGGTGAAAACCTGAGCGAGATGCATTCGTGGTCCAACACCAAGGCCGTCATCGACAAGCACCCTGCCATCGAGCGCTATATGCCGGCAACGCGCGGGGTAGCCTTTCTGCTCAACGAGGAAGGCCAGTCGGACGGCGTTATCATGTTTGGCGTTGACTTTGAGGAATACCGGAAGATGTTTGGAACCAACACGGTCTTCCGTGAGGGTCGCGAGCTGAAAAAGGGCGAACGGGGACTCCTGGTCAATGTCAACAACCGCAAGGCCTGGTGGGATTTCCAGAATCTCTGGGCTGTTCCCGAAGGCGCACCCCTGATCAGCAGCAACCTTCCACCGGAATTTGCGACAAACATGCGGCTGGCCGAAGCGCGTGTCAAGCGGGATATTGTCCTGCTGGGACTCAATCCGGATTCGGCCTCGGCTGACATCCGGGTTCCGATCCGGGGAGTCTTTGAATTCAGCAACCTCAACGAGCTCTGGGGATTTGTCAACATCATCGACATCCAGAGCTTTCGTGAATGTTTCAACTACGTGATCGGTGATGAAAAAACCGCAGTTGAGGAAAAGGCGAAGTCACTCCTTGAGGCCAGCGGGGACAACCTGGATGCCCTGATCGGAAGCGGTGAGCTCGTTGTCGCCAACGACACCGGTGCAGGATATGACGCCAGCACCGTGCGCCGCGAAACCAGCAGGGCAGATCTGGTTCCTGTCCGGGCCGATGCCGGTTCGTACAATGTCGTCTTTATCAAGCTCAAACCCGGGCAGGATCCTGACAGCATCAAGGAGAGTCTGAATCTCGCCCTCAAGACGGGAGGTTCGGATGCAAGGGCAATGACATGGCGGGGCGCCATCGGACAGATCGCCGATATGGCCGGCCTGATCAAGGCCGCACTGGCCGGATTTGTCTTCTTCATCTTCGTCGTCGCCGTCATCGTGATCATGAACACCCTCTCAATGTCTGCCATCGAGCGGACCA
>JAKPMW010000413.1 GCA_029548715.1 Spirochaetota bacterium
GATTATCGATTTTCGCCTGAAGGATCTGGAAAAAAAGAGGGAAAAGCTGGAGCGGGCCGGCCGCACTCCAGCCCCCGGTCCCTGAGCGGGAGTCTGAACTCTCCACGCCACAAAGCGCACTCCTCCAGCAAGACAGCAGGCAAACCCGGCTTGCACAGGACCATGTCCGCTCAGGCCTGTCCCTGCTCGCCAGCCGCGTCCGCAGGGGGGGGCGCCTGAGACTCTTCTTGAGATTCCGGCTCCGCTCCGTCAGCGAGCACACCGGCCCCGGCATCATACACAATGACCTGCTCGATCTTTGAGCCCAGGCCTGAGAGGTCACCTTCAAGCAGCCTGAAACGCAGGGCCGAGACAAACACCCAGGTCTCGGTGATGGCATCAATCACGGTGCGCCCCTCGAGTCTGCGCTTGCCCTCCCCGGTAACATCAAAATGCACCGGCTCATCCGGATTCTGCAAAAAATGATTGGCACCCTTTTGATCGTCAACAAGCATCTTGAGCGCAGATTCGATGCGAACAAGGATATTGCCAAACCGGCTGCGGGTCTGGTTGTCCAGCCTTGTCCGTTCCATGTCACTCTTGTGCAGCATCTGTGACTTCTGGATCGGCGTATACTGCGGCGACCGCTCGGTCTTCCACCGTTCGGTGACAATCCGGTTATATTCCTTGATGTGGTTTCTGGTTTCATCCAGGGCAAAATATCCCTCGTTAAGAAGCTTCCGGATATCCTTGCGTTCTCCGGCCTGATAATCCAGGGCTATCTTGATCTTGTTGCTTGTCAGGATGAACGAGTACTCCCGGTCAAGAATCTCGAAAAACACCTCGGTCAGATACATCTTGCTGTCTTCATCAAGAAAGGCCAGCGGGTTTTCCCGTCCCGAGACGATCTTGTCCTTGCCGGTCGGAAACTCACGCATCACAGCCAGGCCCGCCTGCATCTGATCGGGAAGATCCGAAGTCCTGATCTCGCTCGGCGTCCTGTCACGCATCTCTGTCTTTTTGGCCTCAAGGAGGGACTGTTGCCGGTTTTTGGACTCGGCAAGTTCGCGGGCGATCTTTTCGGTGATAAACCCTATCCGGTCTTCGTCAGCAAGATCAAGAAATTCCTCAAGATCGCGATGGCCGTACCAGTAGTTGCGCTTGAGGATATTGAGTACAGCCAGGTGCAGCTTGGGGAGGAGTTCGGAGAAGACGTAGTCCAGACTGCGCTTGGCCCGCTGGATGTTTTTGGAGAGGGCCACACTTTCCTTTTTTTCTTCCCGGGCCTGCAGCTCCAGTGCGCGGATGATGGCAGTTGTCGCACTCTGGCTGAAGCTGCGCAGGATATAAATGCGCTTGTAGAGTTCCCGAAGAGGCTCTCCTACCGAACGTGGTGTTATCGACTTCGGCGCCCCCGGAACATACAGCGATGTCAATTCCTGCAACAATTTTTCGTCATACAGCCTGTCGATCCTCACGATAAGCTCGAAATACACCGAACCAAGCTTGGACATGGCAGCAAGCAGCTTGGGCCTGAACTCGGCAGATGGATGGGCAAGAGGCGTTACCAGGAGCCCAAGGTCAAGCAGCCGGGCCTGGGCGTCACTATGAAGATGATGGAGGAATTTCTGGGACAGCACACCTCCGGTTCCTTCCATGACTCCGGCCGTTGTTGACTTGAACCAGAGTGCAAACCGCTCAAAAAAGCGTCCGATCGCACTGCCAGACTTGTTTTTCGCCGGAGTGGCCATGGCACTCCGGGCTCCCGGGGGGGCTGGCTCGGGAATCCCCGAAGCACCCGCCCGCCGCTTTGCCAGATCCTTTTGCCTGTCCCGGTCAATAGTCAATGCCTTTCGGGGATCTTCCTTGAGGACTTCTCCGCCATGTTCCTGAAACTTGTTGAAAAGTTTGCGCTTTTCAGCGTCTTCCATGCCGTCGACACGGATGGATCGTCGTGTATCGTCAAGCCCTCTGGACATGCGTCCCTCCCAAGGTACACCTCAATCCATAAGCATATTCAGCCGGCTTCATCCTGTCAATCCGCCCGAAAGATTCTTTCCGGTATACTTTTTATGCAGTCCGTGCGCCAAAGCCTTGCGGGAGATACGAACCTGCGGGATATCGCGCTCCCCTCTCAGGTCATCTCATGCCGGGCCGCAACCCAAAAACGCTCCCCACGGACCTCCCGTTCCTCAACCTGTTCGCGCCGTTTCATATCGCCAAGCAGCAGGCTCAATCTCGCCACCGGCAACCCGCTGGCCGAAACGAGATCCTGCGTTGTCGAGGGCCTCCGCAGGAGAGTCATCATGATCCGCTTCTCGGCTTCAGGCTCAGGCAAAAGATCAGCAGGACTCCCGGCCAGTCCGCGACTGACAATCTCGATTCCGGGCAGGTCGAGGGATCCCCTGACCGCTTCAAGCTGTTCGGGAGAGGCTGCCTCCAGGGATGCCTCGGTCCCCGGCCTGTCCAGTGAATTCAACTGGATCCGGTCAGGGGAAATTCGCTGGATGGCCTCCCGCAGAGCCCGGATCTCATCCTGTCCGTCATTGATTCCCGGAATGACAAAGACCTCCAGCCAGATGCTTTTGGAAAACATCCGCCTGAACCGGACAAGTCCGTCTATCACCTCTTCGATACGTATCCCGGGCAGCGGCCGGTTGATGATCCTGAATGTCTCATCACGGGCAGCATCAAGGGAGGGAAGGACAAGGTCAAACTGCAATGCTTCTTCCCGTACCCGCTGGTCCCGAAACAGCACACCATTGGTAATCAGGGCCAGTCGCGTGTCACTGAGCGCCCTGATCTGCCGCACAAGATCCCCCATGCCCCGGTAGAGACTTGGCTCGCCCGAACCGGCAAAGGTGATCCAGTCAGGAGCAGGATGTGCACCAAGCCAGGCACGTACCTCAGCGAGAATCTCGTCCCCGGGATACCAGGCCTCCCGTTCTTCGGTCTGCCTGGTTGTCGCACCGCATTCGCAATAGAGGCAATCCAGATTGCAGGTTTTATATGGAATACAGTCAATCCCCAGGGACCGTCCCAGCCGGCGGGACTGGACCGGACCAAACACATGCGGCATATCACCCTCCCGGAAACACCAGACACAACCTGATGTGGCATGGCGCCTGTCCGAAAGATATCTTTAATTCACAATGAACGAGACACAAAGAAAATTCGGGCTGCTCTCCCCCCGCAAACAGTTGAGGGAAGTGGCGTCCCTGGTTGACGCATTCCAGCGACTTCTTGCCGGGAGCAGCCCGGATAACGGGCAGCCTGACACACCCCTGATCAACGATATCTCCCAGCGACTGCACTGGATGACCGAAGCCGGCCTCTTTCCCGGAAGGCTTCCCCGCTGGACCGCCGCATTCGATAGCCTGATCCGGATGACCGGCTCCAATGCCACCCGCAGGGCAATCCTGGCTGCGACAAACAATCTCTGGCACGACATGGCAGAGCGGGCTGAAATCTCGGTCAGGGAAGAAAATTTCATCGTGCGCACCGATGACAGGAGCACCCCCGCCGGGTGTGCCTTCCCCTGTGATGTTGTCCTTGACAACATCAGATCCGCTTTCAATACCGGATCCATCATCCGCTCGGCAGACGGGTTTGGTGTCCGGCAGGTCTTTCTTACCGGAATCACCGCAGACCAGGATAATCCGAAAGTCCAGAAAACCGCCATGGGTTCAACAGCCAGCGTCTCAATCCGGCAACATCCCTCGCTACACACCCTGATCAACGAGAAAAAACGCTCGGGATCGGCGGTATATGCGGTTGAAACCGTCGAAGGATCGGGGAATCTGATGTACGAGGAATTCCGTTTTCCCATGTGCCTGATCATGGGAAACGAAGAATACGGGATTCCCGAAGACTATCTCGCTGCCTCGGACCGGATCATCCACATTCCCATGTACGGACGGAAAAATTCGTTCAATGTTGGCGTCAGTTGCGCCATCGTCCTGTATGCTGCCCGGCAACAGTGGGATCTGCGCCAGTCCCGGGGGCCAGGATCAACACAGGACTGAGCAACCTCAGACAATGGCGATCCGGGCCTGACGCAATCTGTCATGGATCTCTTTAAGACCCGGGAGATCGTGGTCATGGCGTTCACGGGCCACCCGCTTTTCGAGAGCTACAAACATATCCTTGTGCGGGTCCTCGATCAGGCAGTCCGGTCTTGCGTCCGCCGCCTTTGTGGCCAAAAGATCCTGAATCACCGCAACCGACTGGTGCATCCGCCTGGCCAGCGTCGTCCCGATGTCAAGAAAGAATTCCGGCTGGGCTTCAGCAACATGCTTGAGGTCATCCTTCCGGATCACCGAAAGCACCAGCTCGCTCTCGGCCTTCATCGTCGCGCTGCGCGGTTCCTGCAGCAGCAGACTCATCTCGCCGATCACCTCTCCCGTCTGATTGATGATGGCCACCGGCTTTTCATTTTCCCCAACATAGATACCCAGTTCGCCGGACTCGAGAATGTACAGCTCTTCGCCCTGGTCCCCCTGCCTGCAGATGCAGGCACCGGCAGGATACGTTCTGAGCAGGGAGCCAAGCTGGGCGGCATCAAGCTGCATGACCGTCTTGCTGGCCAGTTTCCTGAAACTCACGCCGTACTTATAGGTCAGGGTTCCAGCAAATTCATCATGTATGGTCTTGAGTGAAGGGAAGCGTTTTTCCTTCCAGACAGTCAGAATCCCGTCGACAATGTCCGCCACCACCTTGGCGTACTCATGCGATCTCCGCTGCCTCGACGACATTGAATCCATCGTTTTTTGCAAAACACGGTTGCAATCCCTCAGCTCGAGGGCAATCTGGCGAGCGATATTAAAACCGACATTGTAATGCTTGATCTGCATCCTGAGATTGTCTGCCTGGATGGACTTGATAACCGCCCCCTCGGAAGCGGCAGCCGCCAGCGCCCGGACTACCTGTGCCCCATCATGCCAGGACAAAAAAATCTCGCTCGCACCAAAAATGACGTTGGGCGTCGCCAGTTCGAAGGTCTCGCTCCCCGGAATGGTGAACGTAATTGATCCCTTTTCGAGAAAGAACGCGCATCCCGCTCCCTCGCCCGCCTTGAACACCGTCTTCATGAACCTTCCTCCTGGCTACCCTACAGTATATCCTGTGCTGCGTACTTTCCATAAGGTATCGCACAAATCTTCGATCCCGCTGCCGGGAGGTACAGGTTCCCGCACGATGCACCCGCTTCTCCGCGCTTCACCATACCTATCGGCATCCCTTGCGGTCCCACTGAAAAAAGGTGTATACTCAAGGCCATCAAACGACCGGAGGACAGGGATGGCTCGCGAGACACTCGAACGGAGGGACGACCTCTTTCAGCAGTGGCAGCTTCGATCATGGTTTGGAGAGCAGGAGTCCATTGACCCGGCCTTCGAGGACAGCCTGCGTTCGGTCTGGGAAACCCTGTTTTCCAGTCTCTACGACGACCTCTCCGAACGGCTTGGCAACCCGAAGGCACGGGATGCCCTGTTCCTTGAATTCACAAACACCCTCTTCCCTTCGGCTCTTGACAACTACAAATGGTACGCCAGTGAAAAACGGGGCAGTGATATCGGCCTGCTCGCAGCGCTCGACAGAATGGCCACAGAGGGCTGGTACATCGAGCTGCTCTCCCGCTTCTCACAGACGTATTAGGGTCGTTTCAGGACGTATACACCGGAGGATACGCAGTGCCCCCAGCCGACCTCAAGGATGCTGTCTCCATCGCTGTCGCCTTTCTTGTCCCGGGGACTGTCATCAACAGTCCCGTCTTCGATTCGGAAGGCACGCTGCTTGTCGAGGCGAAGACGCCCATCACGCGGGAGATCATCGAAGATCTGCGCAAAAACCGGGTTGACCGGATCTATTATCTTCAGGCCGGCAGACAGACATCCCCGACGGCGGCCAGACCCGGCCCCGCAAACGAGCCACCCCTGCTGGACAAACGCATCCTGGCGCTGGCGGACGATGTTCACCGGGAGATTCAGGCCAATGTGCGGGAGAATGCCTTCATCCAGACCACGGGAGTGCACCTTCTCGTTGACCTGATCTTCAAAAGCCTGGCCCCGCGGGAGGTACTGCCCTCCGAATTCGTTTCACCCAAACCGGCCAGCCATGGATATCTTGGCCACGCCCTCCATACCACCGTCCTCTCGATGTTCATCGGGATCAAGCATGGCTTCGAAAACACCCTGGTAAAGCAGTTAGGGATCGGTGCGTTCCTGCACGACATCGGAAGCCTCAAGCTTCCGGGCGGGATGGTTGACAAGGAAGAATTCGGTTCGGAAGAGGAAAACACTCTCTGGCGGAAGCATCCGGCACTCGGATTCGAACTGATCAAGCTCAACGGGCAGCTCTCGGGTATCATCCGGAAAATCGTCCTGCTGCATCATGAGACCATGGACGGAACCGGGTATCCCCTGGGGATTCACGAAAAGGATGTGGGCTACTACCCCTACATTATCGGTCTCTCAAGCGCATTTGACTGCTTTGTCAGCGAGCGGGAGTTTCGCAAGCCGCTCCCCCTGCGCGAAGCGCTCCTCAAGCTGATCAGCTTTTCAGGCTCGGTCTTTCCAC
>JAKPMW010000417.1 GCA_029548715.1 Spirochaetota bacterium
CGTCCAGACTGCCTGGGCCGGCGGTGATATTGAAGGCAAGACTCCGGTCCTGGGCAAGGGCCGCACGCCTCTTTCCGAGATTTCGGCGACCATCCCCAACGGGATAGGTACCCTGAGTTTCAAATATCGTCAGCCCTACTCATCACTTGTCAGTCTTGACGTGTACGCCGGAGCGACCAAGCTTGGAACGGTCACCTCAAGCGGATCCACCACCACCGTCTACGAGGCGTCATTTACCGTCAACATGAGCGGCAGCGTGACCCTGCGTTTTGTCCAGCCCAGCACAACAGCCGGTCAGGTCTCGATCGACAATATCACCTGGACAACCCCGGGATCGGTTGCCACCTCGAGTTCGTCTTCGGTGGCCGCATCCTCATCAAGCAGTGCAGCCCCTGTGTCAGGCGCCAAAATCAAGATTGGCTCGTTCAACATCGAGATTTTTGGTACGACCAAGATCAGCCGGGCAAACACCCTGCGGGTACTGGCCCAGGTAGCGACGAATTATGATATCATGGCCGTCCAGGAAGTCGGGTCCAACAGCAATCCGTCAGAATCAACCGCAACCACCGTCATGGAGACCTATATTGCCGAGATCAACTCGATCGCCGGTCCCGCTGCCTATTCATATGTCCGCGGACACCAGTACGCCTTCGTCTACCGCAACAGCACGATCAACAAGCATGCTTCGCAGCTCTACAGCGGGAGCCAGACGTTTGCCTACGTGCCACTGGTTGCCAACTTCTCGGTCAAAAACGGAAACTTCGACTTCTCGATGATCTCAATCCACACCAGTCCCTCACTGGCCAACACGGAGATTCCGGCACTCAAAACCGTGATGAGTGAGGTCAAGGCACTCTACAACGAGAACGATGTCATCTGCGTGGGCGATTACAATGCTGACGGGAGCTATTACAGCGCCGGTACGGTCACCCAGGGCTGGTTGAACGGATTTGATCCCTCGGTCTATATCACGGCCATCAAAAACGGGAGCGACACCACGGTCTCCGTCAACAATACCTACACCTACGACCGGATGCAGATGTTTACAGCATACAGCACCCAGGACTTTACCGGGACAACGGGTGTACTGCGCTTTGCCGAGGTGTACGACATCTCGCTTTGCGAAGGCCCGTCCGAGACAGGGATTGAGGGCAACCTCTCCGATCATTACCCGGTCTGGGCCGAGTTTTACGCCGACCGCGATACGGACTGAGACTGGATCCTGATCCGAAAGTTACAACCCGGCCGGAGCGATTTCGGTCGGGTTGTCGTTTTCTGTGTCCCTTTGCCGGTGCCGGCGTGCGTATACACCGGGGGCGTACTGGCAGGCCGGCTAATCCCGGATTAAATTCTGCTTGTGCCTTGCTGCCTGTTTTCCCGACGCGGTGACCAGGCCGGGACGTGTCCCGCCACCTGCCCCTTGCGTTCCCATCCTCCGGGTGCCCGAGTCCCTCTGCAACCCCCTTGCGTGCAGGGCCTGCGGGATAGTATTATTTCGACGTTGGCTCAGAGACGCAGGCAAAAAGAGGGAAGGCATGAAGCGCGATACCCGAAAAATAGTGATGGCTGTACTGCTCAATCTCTTTTTGGGTGCCGTCTTGCTGTACGTGCTCGACATGACAGGAGCGATGACCTTTGAAAGCATCCTGTCCTCGATCGGACTCTCCGAGGGGGAGGCGATCAAGATCGAGGACCGCTTCCTGCTCGAACGCGAAGAGCTCAACAAGCAGTGGCTGGTCTTGTCACTCAAGGAAAAGGAGTATGATGACAAGATCCATCAGCTCAAGACCAATGACCAGCGACTCAAGGACAAAGAGGACCAGCTCAAGGGCCTCGAAAAGCAGTTGCGCGAGCGTGAAAAAAAGGCCGCCGAGACCGAGATGGAAAAGGTCAGGCGGAGCGAGCGCGTCAAGCTTGTGGCCGAACAGTTGATGAACATGCCGCCCAAGGATGCCGTGCCCCGGCTTGAGGCCCAGACGGACGACCTCCTCATTATTGATATTCTGCAGGCCATGGATGCCATCGCTGCCGATCAGGGCAAGCGCTCGATTGTGCCCTATCTCCTCTCTCTCATGAAGGGCGAACGTGCCGCAGTGATCCAGCGCAAGATGGCCAATATTACCACCCTGACCAACGAACCGGAGTTTTGACGCCGGAAGTGCCTTTCAAGACAGGTGTTTGCCTTTCCCGGCCGGGATGGTTGCTGCCGGCCTGGTCTGGCCCGTGTGCTCGTGAGCGCAGCGCAGCCCGTATCTCTTCCTGATAATCTTCATCAATGAGTCAGCGATTTCTTCCGATGCTTGGGAAAAGACCCATGAAAGGAGGAAGGGATGCAGGTGCTTGCAGATGTGATGCTGCTGCGCAGCGCGGATCCAGTGCGACCCGGACTGCCGCCGGTATTCGAAGCCAGGCCGCATGAGACCGTCAGCCAGCCAGCAGGTTTTTCAAGCCTGCTCTCCGAGGCGCTCAAGCCGCCCGAACCCTGGAGGGAGAGTTCGCCCCCCAGTGCCCAGCCCGAGACTGCGGTGCGCGAGGAGCATGTTGCAGCCGGAGAGGAAGCTGAGGCGCGGACACGGGAGACACAGCGCCGGCCAAGGGAGCGCGAGACGGGCAGGAATAAGGCGGATCCCCGGGAAGAGGCCCTCCGTTGCGAAGAGGATGCGTGCAGGCGTGTTCTGGTCCGGTTGACGGGGGAACAGAGTCCAACCGAGGGGGGGGCGCCCGGAGCCGGAAAGGCTGTCTCTGCCGGACAGGCCCGTGAGGTTTCAGGAGTTGTCCGGGAAGTTGCCGGACTCGTGCGCTCGCTGAAGGCGGTATTGCAGGATTCGCAAAAAAGCGGGACCGAGCCGGGCGAGAAGCGGGCAGATGAGGCCCTGAAGAGCATACAGGCGCTGCTGGACCTGTTGCACGGAGTCATACCCAAACCGCGGATGGAGGCTGCCGAAAAGGCCGCCAGCGGAGCGGAGACGGCCCTCGCGGGCGTCAAGCGCAGGGAGACGGGAGTGCAACCGGGGGCGGTGACGAAGGCGATCACTGAATTTCTGGCCGAGATACCCGCGGTCAAGGATCTTGTGGCGGCGCTGACGCCGAAAACCCGGGAGGGTGAAAAGCCCGAGATCAGGAGTACCCGGAAAACGCACGGGACGGTCCATGCCGATGGTGAGCAGGCCCGTGTCCGTGAAGACGGGGTACGGATGCGGCTTGATGTGCGTGACCAGCGCGTCAACGATCCGCACAGCCTGCGCGAGATGGTGCGGATCGTCCGGCGGCAGGCGGGTGAGGCGGCAGAGCCGCGTGTGGCGGGTGAAAAGGCTTCGCCCGTTCCTCCGCCTGAAAACGGGGTCATGCCGCCGGTGAGTGCACCCAAGGCCGGGCGGGAATCGTCTCTCTTCATGCAGCAGGACCAGTCAGCCCGGATGACCCAGGCCCTGAAGAAGACGGCTCCGGCCGACCCGCTTCCCAATGCCCGCCAGATCGTGGAGCAGGTCGTTTCCCGGGCCCGGGTTACGGTCAAGAGCGGGATGACCGAGATGCATCTGCAGTTGAACCCCCGCAATATGGGCCGGGTAGGGATGCATTTTACGGTCAATGCCGAGGGCGAGCTGACGGCCAAACTGATGGCGTCCAATGATGCGGTTCGCCAGTATCTCCAGGACAACCTTTCGGGCTTTACCCGGGATCTGGCTGATGCCGGGGTGGTTGTCGCGAAGATCGAGGTGTCCGCGGAGGGGCCGGGCCGCCAGTTTTCCCGGGATGGCCGGAGTGAGCGGCCTGAAGATGACTGGCAGGTATCAACGGGTCATGCCCCGGCTGGAAGCGCTGAGCGGGCCATTGAGGAGATGACTCTCCGGCGTCCTCGGGGTGAAGGGCAGCTCGATGTCCTCGCGTGAACCGGGATGCGTCCATCCGGGAAACTGAAGGCTGTTCCTCAAAAACAACAGACAGAAAGGCAGATACACCATGGAAATCAGCACAACACTTGATCCGGCCCAGCTTGCAGCGACACGCCGTCATGTGGACATGCACAACGCAGAACTCAAAGCCAAGGGCGTCAATACTGAAAAGGATCTCGGTCAGGACAAGTACCTCAAGCTTTTGGTGACGCAGCTGCGCTACCAGGATCCGCAAAACCCCCTGCAAAACCATGAGTTTGCGGCCCAGATGGCCCAGTTTTCGGCACTGGAGCAGATGACAAAGATGAACAGCTCAATGGAAAAGGTGATTGCCTCTGCCAGGGCCGGAGAGAGCTACAACATGCTGGGCAAGGAGGTCACCTGGCTGGATGCCGATACCAAAGAGATGCACAGGGGTGTGGTCAAGGCGGTCGTTCTTGCCGACAATCGCCCCATGCTGCGGGTGGGGAACATCGATGTCGATCCGTCAAAGATCGCGGGTGTGCACCTGCCGAAGGCTGCAGGTGAGTGACAAAGGAGATCAGGCATGCTTGACGCCAGTCATATAGCCAGACAGTTTGCCACCAGACCGGCCGTGCATGCACGGGATACCGCTGTGGCAGGACATCAGCCGAAGATGGCAGCTTCGCATGAGGGCCCGTCATTTGGCGAGCTCCTTGACCAGGCTTCCAGTCAGGCCAGTGGTGAACTCAAGTTTTCAAAGCACGCACAAAAGCGTCTGGCCTCGCGGAATATTGATTTCTCTGCGGGGGATATGGAAAAGCTGCAGCAGGCGATTGATGTGGCCCGCAAGAAAGGAGCGCGAGACAGTCTCGTCCTCATGGGTGATCTGGCCCTTGTGGTGAGCGTAAAAAACAACACGGTGATTACGGCAGTCGACGAGGGTTCGACAAAGGAAAATGTCTTTACCAATATCGACAGCGCTGTGATTGCCAGGTAGGTGAGTACCGCGGACGCGGCCGGTCCCTTCCCGGGAAGCTGCGACGCATGCTGTACACAACAATTCCATCTCGGGAAAGGAGCAGTACACGCCATGATGCGTTCACTCTATGCAGGTGTCTCCGGTCTCAAAAACCATCAGGTTCGGATGGACGTTTTGGGAAACAATATTTCCAACGTCAATACGAACGGATTCAAAAAGGGACGGGTCACCTTTCAGGACATGCTTTCACAGACACTCTCGGGTGCAGCCAGACCTGGTGACGACAAGGGTGGTGTCAACCCGCAGCAGGTCGGACTGGGGATGACCATTGCCAGCATTGACACGATTCACACCAACGGGAGCGTCCAGGTCACGGGGAAAAACACCGACCTTGCCATTTTGGGCGAGGGCTTTTTCATCAACAAGAAGGGGAATGAGACCTTCTATACCCGCTCGGGAAACTTCAACATCGACCGTGACGGGATGCTTGTCAATCCTGCCAATGGCTACAAGGTCCAGGGATGGCAGGCCCAGCGCGGGGCGAGCGGGGAGTTTATGGTCAATACCTCGACCACCATCGGTGACCTGCGTATTCCGGTTGGCGAAAAGGATCCCGCCAAGGCCACGGGTATGGTTGATTTCAAGTGCAACCTCAACTCGCTGACCCCGGTGGTTGCGCCCAACGCCGATCTCTCCCCTGACTTTGTCTTCAAGAACTCCCACAGTGCCGAGGCACTGGTCTATGACAGCTACGGCGAAGCCCACAAGATGACGGTACGCTTTACCCGCCAGGGCGTCAATATCTGGCGGGCACAGTTTAGCGTCGCTGATGGAACAAATGTGGTCAGCGATGCCCCCGGTGGCCGGCAAAACGATACCAATATCCTGTACTTTTCGTTTAACCGCAACGGAACGATTGCCGCGGTGACCGATACCCAGCCTGATGCCGCTCCGGCCAACCTTGTCGAAGGCAACAAGCTCCAGGCCAATCTCTCCTTCAGGCTGCCGGACGGCTCTGACAATACGATCCAGCTGAATTTTGGAACGGCCGGCCTGGTGGACGGAGTGACCCAGTTTGACCAGAAATCGACCACCAAGTCGGTCTGGCAGGACGGGTATGCCATGGGCTATATGCAGGCTTTCAATATTGACGACTCGGGTGCCGTCACGGGGATATTCTCGAACGGGCAGAAACGGCTGCTGGGACAGGTTGCCCTGGCCACCTTTACCAACCCGGGCGGACTGGAAAAGGCTGGCTCAAACTATTTTATGGCAAGCAATAACTCGGGAAATGCCCGTGTCTCGGCCGCCCTGACCGAGGACAAGGGAACGATCCGGGCCGGTGCCCTCGAAATGTCCAACGTCGATCTCTCCGAGGAGTTTACCG
>JAKPMW010000426.1 GCA_029548715.1 Spirochaetota bacterium
CGCCCGGGTGGGTTGATCCGACCTGTCCACCGTAGACATCTCCGACATAATTCGTCACACCACCGATTTCCTTGAGATTGACAGCAACGAAATCGTTGGCGGTATTGTATGGATTGTCGAACTTGAGGCAGAGATAATCAATCGTGCTGTTCCCGCTGTTATCAAAGTCGAATGGCATGGTATTCATGTCACCGAGGATGACAATAAGATCCTTCTCGGGATTCTGGTTGCGGATGATATAACGCGCCAGATGAAAGGCCTGCGAACGTCGCTGGCCGGCGTTTTGCTCCATGACGCCACCTGCATTGGACTTGAGGTGGGCACCATAAAACCAGATATCGTGGCCCTTGTACTTGACCCTGTAGCGCAAAATCGGGCGGCTTGAGTTGTATCTGATGCCGGTGCTGGGATCAATGGCACCATCACTTGGCTTGACCGAGGAAACTGAATCTACGGGATACCGGCTCCAGTAGGAGACAAAATCAAGGCGAACGCTTCCTGCGGTGTTGAAACCGTAATAGGGCATGATGTAATTGACTTTTTTCAGCGACTGGTTGAAGAAGGTGACATCCCCCCACGAGCCTTTTGAGCCATCAAGGTATTTCTGGTCAGTCGCACTGCCGGGCTGGGTTTCCTGCATACAGACAACATCAACCCCTTCATCCTTCAGAAGCTGCGCGATGCCCTCATAAGGAGCCATGCTCTCATCTTTTCCACCAGTGTCAAAATCCTCGACATTGTACGTCATGATTGTCAGCGTGTCTTTTTCAGGGAACGCAGCCACCGGGTCGCTGTCACCACAGGAGACCAGGACCAGTCCCAGAAGAAGGCACAGTGCAATACTGCTTGCAACCCTCATGTATGAAACTCCTTCCTTTATAGTTAAATAGGTTTCTTGGCAAAACATGTTTTAAAACCACAACATATTGTATCCACGATACAGCAGGCACAAAGATGTGTCAATCCTTTTTTTAATCATCATCCCGGCTCGTATTGAAGGTGATATAGACCGGAACATGGTCTGAAATGTATGTATTGGCGAACTTGTAGTTATTGCCCGTATATGTGGGCGCCCAGGGTGAGAAATCGCTTTCGTTTACCCAGTCACGCCAGGCGCCACGCTGCAGGGTCAGGACCTCGGTCGAATGGACTGTGCTGTAAAAGATGTTGTCGTAAGCGCTTACAAAGCCATTATCCCCAATGGTCGTTGCTGTCGAGGGGTGGATGGCCCAGGTGATCTTGTCCACAGTCGAGTAGAGTGTTGAAAATCCTGTATCGTCGGCCGCAAGGTTGAAATCACCTGCGATGATCACATCCCGGTCACTTCCGGCGGCAGACCTGAAGTAGTTGTAGACATTGATCAGGGCGCTGGCTTCGGCCCTGCGTTCGGACTCACTGCTGCCATAGATGGCATGCTGCAGGACAAGGGTGAAGTCGGCATTCCCGCTGGTAAACGTGGCCCCGTAGGGACGGCGGACAAACTGGCTGCTTCCATCGGGATAAAACCCGAGAGGCGGCTGAACCAATCCCACTTTTGCTGTCTTGTAGACGTATCCGTAGTATTCGGAATAGCTGGCAGACCCTACGGATATAGGTGAGACATGAAAGCTCCATGTTTCGCCTGTCAATGTCTGAAGGATTGCGGCAAGGTCGGAGAGCCCCTTCCCTGCCCCCAAAACGGATCCATCCCCGATACTTGGATTGGCATTGTCGGCGCCTACCATCAGTTCGACTATGCCCACAAG
>JAKPMW010000033.1 GCA_029548715.1 Spirochaetota bacterium
ATGCCCCCTGCGAGGCCTGAATGTGCAGCCAGTGCAAAGATGTGGTGCAAGAGATCCATGCTCTCTGTGGGTGGAGTTGTGGAGGGCTCAGGATTATCGATGATGGTGTAGGAATTGTCTTGGGGAACAATCTTCAGCCAGGGATAGACACGTGAGAGATCCATCAGGGTGCGGCCCAGGGTTCTTCCGCTTCGCCAGACAGCCGGGATGCGCAGTGAGGAAGTCGTGCGGTTGGTGACTGCGACATCAATTCTTGTCCCGCTCAGTTTGGCAAGCTGAGCAGCCCATGTGGCAAGAGAAAGTCCTGTGCCGTCCCCGCTGTTGGTCAGTACGGTCCCCCCTGCCGGCCAGGAAGGAAGGGCCGGGGCAAGTAACAGGCTCGTGCCTATGACTGCCGTGCAGAGGTACTTCATCAAAGTCCTTCCCAGATCCTGACGGTGGCATCCCGGGATGCGGTTGCCAGATATTTTCCATCAGGCGACCAGGCGATGCCGAGCACGCCATCCCGGTGGCCTGCCAGGGTGTGAACGAGGGAGGCTGATGCGAGGTTGTAGACCAGGGTTGTCCCAGATCTGAGCCCGCAGGCGAGATGTGTCCCGTCCGGAGAAAAGGTTACGGTCCAGACTTCTGAGGGCAGATTCTCAAAGGTGACATGTGGTTCGCCGCTGCTTTTCCATACCCTGAGTGACTGGTCCTTCGATCCCGTTGCAATAAAGCGGCTGTCCCTGGAGACTGCCGTATCCCAGACGACATCCCTGTGCGCCCGGACAAGCGTTTTCATTCCCCAGAGACGGGTCTCCCGGATGAGAAGGTGGGTTCCCCGTTCGGCTATGGCCAACAGATTGCCATCTCGAGAAAACTCGACGGCAGTCACAGGCTGCATTTGTCCGGTCAGCGTTGTTACCAGTGATCCAGTCCGTGTATGTACCCGGACAGTCATGTCCTCAGACCCACTGGCGATCAATTTGCCATCGGGAGACCAGGCAACCGTGAGCACATTTGTCCGGTGTCCAGTGATCCTCAGACGAATCTGGCCGGAAGGCGCAAGGACGGCAACGGTCCCGTCCGCGGATGCGGTTGCCAACAGTTCCCCGTCTGGCGAAAAGGCGATCCCGAGTGCCGGTTTCGGGTGCACCTGAATTCTTCTGACAAGCAGGCCTTCAGTTTTCCAGAGACTGATGGATCCGTCAAGCGAGGCGGTGGCCAGCAGCTTCCCGTCGGGAGACCAGTCAAGGGCAAAGACGCCCTTTTCGTGGGAGATAAAGGTGCGGGAAGCTGGTGCTCCCTGGAGTGGAAGGGAGAAAGCCGCCAAAAGAAACAATCCTGCAACACGAGGGAGCCATGTCATGGGTTCAGAACCGTTCTTCAGGATTGACGTCCTCTTTGTCCCGCTTGATGATCTGCGGTTGAGGTACGGTAACGGTGGCCTTCGACTCTTCATTCGTCTTGACCCTGGTGTTTTTCTTGTCGTTGTCAGTCTTTGTGTCATCAGTCCGTTTGTTGGTTGCAGCTTCGGGAGGGGTAACGACTGCGAGGGTCTTGACAGCCTCGAAATCCTTTTTCAGGTCCTTGTCCTCGTCGGTGATGACGCGCTTGGCCGGGAGGGCAATGGGAGCTGCCTCGAGTTTTGCCTGGATCTTTACGACGGCAGCCCGAACGGCTTCCGGCTTTAAGGCTGTATCGGTAGTGATGGTGTCCTTGACGACTGATTCGACCGCCTTTTGCGTGGCCAGATTATCTTCGCGCGTGATCTTGACAGCTTCGTTGGGTGTGACCATCACCTCGGTGGAGCGCTCAAGGGCGGAGAGTATTTCTTTTGATGCATTGGTTACGCCGGCCGGGAGGGTTATCGCCACGGGCTGCGCGACCGCTACCTTGCCAGATTCGACTGCTACCTGGGTGCCCTGCTCTTCGTTGTAGGAAACAACAAAGCGGGTTCCCCTGACTCCGGCGACGGCGGTTTTTGTGCGGACCGAGAAGCTGTCGTCTCCCGAGAGGGTCCGGGCCTTGACAAGGATTTTTCCGGCGACCAGCTCGAGTCCGGTTTTTTCAACTGCGAGTTTGCCGTCCTTGTACAGCTCTGTCAGCTTGAGAGTCGTGCTCCCGGTTATCCGGA
>JAKPMW010000049.1 GCA_029548715.1 Spirochaetota bacterium
CCCGGAGGCCTGGAAGGCCGAGATCCCGAGCCTTGAGGAGCACTTCGCCCAGTTCGGCGGCCGCCTGCCCGAGCGCGTGAAGAAGCAGCTCGATGAGCTCAAGGTGCGTCTGGGCGCATATGCCTCGACCGCGCGGGAGTCTGCGTAACCGTCCTGAGACAGGGTGCGGGCAAGGGCACAAAGCCCTGTCCGCGCCCTGTTTTGCTATTCATGCAAACCCCATCAGCTCCCTGATGTTCTCTGCATTCTCCCGCGAGGTGAGGATCTCGAGCAGCAGGAAGGCCACGTCGATCGCCGTGCCCGGCGAGGCGGAGGTGATGAGGTTTCCGTCCCTGACGATCCGCCTGTCCTGCACCAGCGCCCCCGTGGCCGCGAGCTGCTTTTTCTTCTGCTCTTCGAGATGATAAGTCGTAGCCGGTCTCCCTTTGAGGACCCCGCTCATCCCCAGGCACAGGGAGGCTACGCACACCGCTGCGACAGGCTTTTCTCTTTGGGCCAATTCCCGGATCACCTCCAGGAACTCCTCGGAAAAGGAATCTTCGTAAAAGCCCGCCGTGCCGAACCCGCCGGGGATCGCCAGGGCATCGATCCCGTCGAGGTCGAGCTCGTGGACCAGCGCGGCAGGGACGGTCTGGTGGCCGAAGGTGCAGGTGAGCTCCGGGTGGAGGCCTGCGGTGATCACCCGTATGTGCTCGATCCCGAAGGTGTCGGCCCAGCCCAGCACATCGGTGAACGCGGCCGCCTCATACACCTCGAATCCATTTGCCAGGAGGATGAGCACGTGCTTCATGGCATGATTCTACATAACCGGCGCGTGCAGGGCCAGGATTTCCTTTGTTTTGACGAACATCGATCTTTTCCTTTCATCCTTTGCAAAAAAAGCGGGGGACCGGAGCTCAATGGGCCCACAGACCGGCAGCAGACCTGTTATTTGATCAGCACGAGCAGCATCTTGAAGCGGGAAGCCGCCTTCACCGCGTGCGGCCTGTGAGCGGGCATGATGATCATCTCGCCTTCTTTGAGTGAATGAGGCGATCCCTCGATGTACACCTCTGCGCGGCCCTCCAGAATATACACCAGGGCGTCGAATGGAGCGGTGTGCTCGCTTAAGCCCTCTCCCGCATCAAAGGCGAAGACACTCACCGTGCCCGCGGGTTTCGCGACGATCTCCCTGCTCACCACGGAATGGTCCTGGTAAGAAGCAAGGTCCCTGATGACGGTCACTTTTGCCAGAAAATCCTCTTTTATCCCTTGTCCGGTCATGGTATTCGCCTTGTCCAATTTTTTGCAAACCGGTATCCTGCCATACCGAGGAAGGCTGAGATGAAAATGAGCAACGATGCAGGTTCAGGCACCGGAGCCGACCTTGACACAGTTGCCCCGTACTCCGCTACAAAGGCGCCCGGTGCAGACAGGCAGTCGCACACCGCGTCGAAGTGCCGGTTGCCGGGCAAAGCATTCTTTTCATACCCCCTCCAGAACGAATAGGTCATACAGTACATGATGTGGAGGGAGCCATGCGATTCAATACCAAAGGCAAAAGGGATCTTTACTGCGAAACGCTGCCCACTGTTTGGACCAGCCATTCACCGAGCCCCTGTGCCATATAGAACCTCGGGAAAAGCAGATCGTCATCAGGGGAGATGACGCCATCCTCAAGGGCCGCCTTTGCCAGCATCGTATCGGGATATATCCGTATGCCGGTGGTGATTTTCAGCGCTTCGAGCCCCAGTGATTCGGCAAAGACGAGGCTTTCGATCACTGTCTCCCTGGTCTCTCCCGGGCCTCCCAGCAGAAGAAAACCCGCCCGTTTGATGCCGGCGCGTTTCAGCATTTCAGAAGCAAGCCGCACATCATGCACGCGAAATTTCTTGTTCATGATGCCCAGGATACGGTCACAGCCGCTTTCGAATCCGAGGCTCACCTCGATGCAGCCGGCCCCTGCCAGAAGATCGACGAATTCCTTGTCGAGACCGCCCGGATAGAGGATGCACCTCCAGGATATCTTCAGACCGTGTTTGATAATCTGTGCACAGACGTCTTTCGCATAGGACAATGGGAGGTTGAAGGTGTTGTCGACAAAATGGAATTTGCGGAATCCGGCCTCGACATGGCGGGCGATGTTCCCGACAACGAGGCCCGGGGACCTCATCCTGACCGATCGGCCCTCGATGGCGCCCGTGGAGCAGTAGAAACAGTCCATGGGGCATCCGCGCCTTGTCTGTACCGGCAGCCATGTCTCCTGCCGGCCGGGAACGGCCGGAGCCGCTGTCCGGGGATCGGGCAGGGGCAGCGCATCCAGATCCCGGGCAAAAACCCTTTCGCACTGGAGGCCCCGGCCCCGGAGATAGAGTCCGGGAACATCCGACAGGTCGGGATCTTTTCCGATGCGGTCCAGGAGGATGGTGAACGCGAGCTCTCCCTCCCCCCGTATTCCCATGTCCGCATCCAGATAGTTCAAGGCGCTTTCCGGAAAGATGCTCAAGCCTGCACCACCCAGGACAATCGGTGCGTCCGTCAGTGCCCGGCACTGTGACACGACGCTGCGGACCTGATCCAGCAGAAACCTCGGGTTTTGCATAGACTGATCGTCGATATTCCTCACCGACACGCCTATGACATCCGGGTGAAACGCATCATGGGCACGCACGACCGCTGACCGGATATCGTCCCTGAACATGAGGTCCAGCAGCTCGACATCATGCCCTGCATTCCTTGCAGCCTGAGCCACGCAACTCAGTCCCAGCGGCAGGGGGGGGATATTGACCTGTTCGGTGTTGGCGGAAATGAGAAGCACGCGCATATGGGTTTTTCCTACCTTGCGGTTGATTGTTACTACGATGTACTTGTGCAATCAATCCTGTTTTTCTTGCGTATCATCTGTTATAAAATAATCATGATGCCGAGCCGCCAAGAGAACTCGTCAATTATCAGCGAAACCGTTGCAGCGCTCGAGACAGAGCTCGGCCCTGACCTCAGGGGCCTCATGGTCGATCGGGCCGTGATCGGTTTGTTTTTTTCAGGGGTGAAACTGTCCGACGGCAGCTGCGGAATCTGCTTTACTCCCATCAAGGAGATCCCGGAATCGGTCTGCTGCCCGAGCTCGGCCGCGGCCATGCCCAATGCCGGACGGCTCAGCCGCGTGCCGGTCACAGACTATGTGAAATACCTGCAGCAAGGCCGGCCGCTCAAGGCCGCTCTGGGGATCGCCGTCCTGAACGCCCTTTCCCAGACGTGCTGGCGCGAGAACCCCTCTCGGGGCTATACGATCCTCCCCATCCA
>JAKPMW010000068.1 GCA_029548715.1 Spirochaetota bacterium
CACCCGGGAGGCGGGAATCGATCTGGCCGTCAGCCAGTGCCGAAATCTCCTTGATGCCGGTGCACCCGGCCTGCACTTTTATACCCTCAACAAGGTCGAACCTGTCCTCCAGATCATCCGCCGGCTTGGCCTGCGCTGACCTGCCCGCTGTATTCGGCGGCATCCTCTTCAAGAGCGTGCATCATGATTGTATTACACGATCTCTTGCGGGCCCGCCAGCGCAGGATGGTTTCATCCAAACCACCATGACTCCTGCCAGTGCTTTTTTCCAGTGCTTTGTCTCCGGTTTCATGCATTCGGGGGATTCCGGTGTACAATACGGTAAAAAACAGGCACGAGGCCCGAATGCTGACCAACCGCATACTCGCTTTATTGTCCCTTCTGCTTCTTCTTTCACCTGCATCCTGCCAGGGACAGGCCACACGAGGGGATACCCTGCCCCCGAATGCGCCCTCCCCCACAAGACCCGCCCGCCTTGATCCGCTCGCATCCAGTCCCAGGGCTGACCAGTACCGAAGCGGAATCGTCGATCCGGTTGCCATCAGTGTCCCAGCCGCTATTGAGCAGGCCGTCTTTTCTGCGCCATCGGACCAGACACTTGCGGTTCTTGTCAGACATTTGACGGCCTCGACCGCGGATCCCTATCTCAGGGTCAAACGCATCCATGACTGGATCACCCTGCATATTGCCTACGACAATGACGCTTTTTTGCACGGCAAGGAAGGCAGCCAAAATCCCTTCGTTTTTTTGAGGAACAAGCGTACAACCTGCGGGGGCTTTGCCCGACTGTTCAAACTCATGGCTGACCAGGCCGGTATCGAAACCCTCTACATAACCGGTCTTTCACGAAACTATATCAGCCTCAATCGTCAGACTGCCGCCGGACACGCCTGGAATGCCGTCCGGATCGACGGGATCTGGCACATCGTGGATGTCACGGCAGACAACCGCGGGGGCTTCGAAAACGACGAATTTGCCGAACAAAAGACCTACCGTGACGGGTCTCTCTTTCTCTCACCGGCTGCCAAGCGAATCGACAACCTGGCCCACAAGCCCGAGGAACAGTTCGTCTCACCCCCTCTCTCCCCGGCCGAATTTCTGGCACGGCCCATCGTCTACAATTCCGTTATACGCTACGGAATCGAGTTTGCCCCCTCCGCAACCGCAAGGATCCGCAAAATCCTCGAACCGGTCAGCGGAGGGCGCTACACGCGCAACCGGGATGAACTCGTGGCCAGTGGCGATACCTGGACACTCGAACTGATGGTTCCGGACGATGTCGATATTGACCTTGTCCTTGAAGACGATAAAAAGGTCCGTCATCCCCTGCATGCCTGGGCTGAACGCCAGGGCAGACTCTACCGTTGTCACTTCCGCCCGCCGGCGGCCGGAGCCTATACGGCAACCATCAGGGCCAGTTTCGC
Source organism: Spirochaetota bacterium (assembly GCA_029548715.1). GTDB lineage: Bacteria > Spirochaetota > JAGLSM01 > JAGLSM01 > JAKPMW01 > JAKPMW01. The sequence goes on from JAKPMW010000068.1 coordinate 1,425, forward strand.
AGACGGGTCATGGTCCCAGCGGGCCATCTACACCTGTGCACTCCGGGCCAGCACAGGCGGCGCCTTCCTTGGTCCCCTGGTACGACTTCTTCCCGCCGCAAACCGGCTTGGAATCCGGCCTGATGCTGCCCCTGAAACCACGGCCGAAGGCGGGATCAGCCTCGAAGTCCGCCATCCCGAAAGTCACACCCTGTACGCCTACCTCTATGACAGGGCCAACAAGCAGGTCACTGGAAAGGTTGCAACCAGCCATCTGCCCGGAGCAAAACGGTTTATTGTTTCTTTGCCCGACAACGGTACCTGGTGGCTGGGCATCCATGCCCGTGACATCCGCACACCCGCTCAGCCCCAGCAACAGGTTCTCCTCGTCCCTCTCGTCAACAGGACACGGAGTGCCGACGATGCCCTCACGCCAGCCGGCTGCTGGATGGGCAACTGGACCCCATTGACAAACGGTTTTCGTCTCAGTGGTTCAACCAGGGCACTCCCGGACAAGGACGGTGTGTATACACTGACCTGCGCGGCTCCAGCCGGGAGCTTTGTCACTTCGCGCCTGCTTAACGAATCCGGCTCGGTCATCAATGGGGCCACGAGCGATATACCCAATGGCAGTCTCTGGACAAGCCGCTTCGTACCGCCCAGGGCCGGCCGGTTTACCGCCCGGCTCTATCAACTTCGCGACAATGGCTCGATGCTCGTCATCGCCCAAAGCATCATCAAGGCATCTGCTGCAAGCCCCGCGGCACGGGTTCCGGCACTCATGCCTCTTGCCAGCATGTTCAAAAACGGAGTTCGTGTGACAGAACACTCCATCAATGCCCGTTCCGGGCAGCACAGCCTCGTCGTAACCCATCCGCAAGGGACAGCCATTACGGCATCCATCAAAAACGAAACCGGCAGCGCCCAGCAGGGTGCTGTCACCCTCGGACACGGAAAGACTTCAACGCGGATACACTGTGCCGCCCCGACGGCAGGCAACTGGCGGCTTGAGATTGCAGCCCGTCCCACCGGCGCAAGCGGCTACAGCCAGGTCCTCGCGGTCATGCTCCCGGGACAAACCGGCGCGGGTGCCCCACGCATCCCTGCGGGAATCTTTTTGGCCACGTCCCGGAGTTTTGTTGACAGGGGACTCGCACTGGCATCGCTCGGGCGGGATGGCAGGGTCTGGCGGCTTGTACTGGACAACCCGGGCCAGGCAGACGTCTTTTGCTATCTGCTTGACAAAGACGGCAAGGTGGTCCGTGGCGGGGTGAGTGAGACCCGGTCCGCCGGAAAGTATACCGCCCTGTTTTCGGTCGGGGAGACCCCGGCCGCTGTCGGACGGCTCTACCTCAGGGAGGGAGGAAAGACATTCACGATCGGCCAGGTTCGTCTGACCGAGTAAGGCTGGCAGCTCATTGCATGCCGGGCGGACCCTCTTGCTGCGACGGCATGAAAATGCGACCCGCCAACGAAAAAGGACCCATCCCTGCGGATGAGTCCTTTTTTCGGGATGACTGGATTTGAACCAGCGACCCCAACGTCCCGAACGTTGTGCGCTACCACTGCGCTACATCCCGAATACCCAGTAAAGATAGTGCATCCCTCCGGCCTGCGTCCAGAAAAATACTTCTTCCCGGCGCCGGATATCCGGCGGCACCCCCCAGGCCGGGCGCTGTTCAGCGAAAAAACCGGCCACAGGATGCGCTCTCAGCCCGGCTCGATGCCCTTGGCCCTGAGGAGGGCATGGCTCATCTCGCGCAGCTTGTACTTCTGGATCTTGCCACTGGCGGTCATGGGGTATTCGTTCATGAAAAATACGTACTTCGGGATCTTGTGCTTGGAGATCTTTCCCCGGCAATAATCGACGATGTCCTCTTCGCCAAGGGCTGCACCATCCTTGAGAATGACAAAGGCCCCGACCTCCTCGCCGTATTTTTCGCTGGGAACACCGGCCACCTGAATGTCCCTGATCCCTTCCATGCCGTGCAAAAACTCCTCGATTTCGCGGGGGTAGATATTTTCTCCGCCCCGGATAATCATGTCCTTGATCCGTCCGGTCACCTTGAAATTCCCGTCCGCATCCTTGATTCCAAGATCGCCCGAGTGGAGCCATCCTTCGCCGTCGATGATCTTTGCGGTCGCCTCGGGCATGTTGTAATACCCTTTCATGACGTTATAGCCACGGCAGCAGAGTTCGCCCTGCACGCCAACCGGACATTCGTCGTTTGTATCCGGATCGCGCACGGTCACTTCGACTCCGGGAAGCTCGCGCCCGACCGTCCCGACCCTGACCTCAATCGGATCATCGGTCCGGGTCTGGGTCATCACCGGGGAGGACTCGGTCAGGCCATAGGCTATCGTAATATCGCGACAATGCATTTCGTCGATAACCTGCTTCATCACCTCGACCGGACAGGGTGCTCCGGCCATGATCCCCGTCCGCAGGCTCCCTGTGTCAAACATGCGGAACATGGGATGGTTGAGTTCCATGATAAACATGGTCGGAACCCCGTAGAGGGCAGTACAGCGTTCCTTCTGAACAGACGCCAGAACCATCAGGGGATCGAAGGATTCAACCACAACAACGGTGGCCCCGTGCGTGAGAACCGCCATGATCCCGAGCACCAGACCAAAGCAGTGAAACAGCGGAACGGGAAGACAGAGCCGTTCGTTTCCGGTAAACTTCTGGCATTCGCCGATCCAGAATCCGTTGTTGAGGATATTGCGGTGGGTCAGCATGACCCCCTTGGGAAAGCCGGTTGTTCCCGAGGTGTACTGCATATTGATCACCTCGTTGCGGTCCAGACCGCGCGCAGCCTCATCAAGGACAGCATCATCCATCTGCTGCCCAAGCAGGAGAATCTCGGCAGTTGAAAACATCCCGCGATGTTTTTGCGGACCGATGTAGATCACATTTTTGAGGCGGGGGAATTTGTCCGAGACGAGATGCCCCCGCTCACAGGTCTTGAGTTCGGGAACCAGCTCGTTGACCATGGCAACGTAATCATTGTCCCTGAAGCCGTCGATCAGGCAGAGGGTCGAGATGTCGGACTGCCTGACAAGGTATTCGAGCTCGTGGGTCCGGTAATTGGTGTTGACCGTGACCAGCACCACACCGATTTTGGCGGTGGCAAAGAGAAAGGTCAGCCAGTCGGGGACATTGGTCGCCCAGATCCCGAGGTGGTCTCCCTTTTTCATTCCAAGGGAGAGCAATCCCTTGGCCATATCGTTGACACGCCTGTCAAAGCTGCCCCAGGTAAAGCGCAGGTTCCGGTCGGCAAAGATGATGAACTCACGCTCAGGATGGGCGGCCACACAGTCGTCAAAGACCTGTCCGATTGTTTTTTCGATGATTTCCATATCCGCCCCCCTCACAATGGGGCGTAGACAACAGCCAGAATGCGGGCGGGCCGGCCATCCGCACTGTGGACGTGATGCTGCACGATCGAATCGTAATAGATGCTGTCGCCCTGTTCGAGACGGTAGGTCTCGCGCCCATAGCTGATCTCGACCGAACCTTCAAGAACATGAATAAACTCTTCGCCTTCGTGCGATGAGGGCCGGACATCCTCTCCCGATGCGGCTTCGATCCGGATCACAAAGGGTTCCATATGCCGCCCGGCCTTGCCCTGCGCCAGCGAGAAAAAATCCATCGCCCCCGTCTGGACGGTATTCCCGACCCGTACCACCCGCGCTTCGGCGCCGCTTTTGGTGACAACCGGACCCAGCGATTCCTGATCGTCAAGAAAGGTTCCAAGCCTGACGCCAAGGGTCCGGGCTATCTTGATCAGGGGTGTCAGGGAGGTAACAAGTTCCCCCGCCTCGATCTTTTCAATTACTTCAACAGGGATTCCGCTTTTTTCACAAAGCTCCTGAATGCTCACACTGCGGCTTTCCCTGACATGCCGCACCTTTTCTCCGAGTGTCGTACTCATGATCGCTCTTTCTCCGCTGGTATTGTGGTTGCAACCGGCACACGCCTGGGGGTCAGTATAGCGCAGCCCGAGACACCTTGAAAAGCTATTTGCGCGAGGCCGGCGTGAGCGCAAATAGCAGGTATTGCGGGAACTATGCGAAACTGCCACGCCCTCATTACGAAATGCTCCGTACCGACGAAGTGAAATCGCACCCACCCAAGCCGGGTTAGCCCGGTCAGGCCACGACAGCCCTGCCATGAATTCGCAAATTCTTCCATCCCGGAGGCAGGATCGCCTCGTGAGTCAGGATCTCAAGCGAACAGGCCGGGCCGGCACCATCCGGAAAACGCAGTGCAATATCACGGTCGGCGCAGACCGCCATCCTGACCGGAAAGCGCTGGCTGCTTCCATCGGTCAGCCGGATGATGATTTCATGCACTTCAACAGCCCGGTGGTGGGCACGCTTGAGCGGATACGGGAGGGGCAAGGCCTCGGCACTGACCAGTTCGACCATGACCGGAGACTCAAACACCACTGCAATCTGCCAGGGAGGTACCCCCTCGGCACGCCAGCCCCGGCTGCCGGTCACCATCTCCGGCTGATAGCCCTCTGCACTTCCTTCCGCCATGATATGGCACGCCGACTTTACCAGTTCGCGAAGCCTGCCTGCCGTATGCACAGGTGCCGGCTGCTCTGCAGAAATCCGTTCAGCCTGACGCCACTCGCCACCCGCCAGTTCGGCCCAGGCCGCATTGATTCTGGCCATGCGTTTGACATCGCCACCGGCGTCGGGGTGGTGCGTTCGTGCCAGGGCAAGCCATGCCTGTCTGGCAGTTTCGCGGCTGCTGCCCGGAGGGACACCGAGGATCGCCCAGGGTGATTCATCCCTCAAGGGACCGCCTCCCGAACTTCCCGGCGCAGGCGCTGAACCATCAGTGTCCGCTCGCTGTTGTATCCCTCGTGCCCCAGAAGATAGCGGGCCCGGGCATTATGCCAGGCGGCATCCTCGGACAATCCGAGCATCCGGGCTGCACCCTCAATCTCGACCGAAACCTGTCCCATAGCGCGCATCCCCTCCCTTGCCCGGTGCAGCCAGCCAATCGCTTCGGCAGGGAGCCCCTGGGCAAGAAAGAACTTTCCTGCCGCATACATGCTGACCGGATCCGTCTGCCGTGAAAGACAGAGGCGCCAGAGACGGGCCAGTGTTTCCCGCAGATCAAAAGGACCAAGGACCAGGGCGATCCTCTCAAGAAAGGCAGCACTCAGATTGGCCCAGTCCCCCTGCTCCCCCGCAGCATGCCCGACGAGCAATCCTTCCTTGAGCGAGGCAGGAGCATTGGTTGCCTGCATCATCCTCAACTCCAAGCAGACCCGGGCCTCCCTCCCGAGGACCCCGCCCTGCACTCCGTACAGGGTAGCGGCTTCGAGGGTCCTCCCGGCTGTAACCAGAAGTCCAATTTCGCGCTCAAGGTAATAGGACGTTTCTTCAGCCGAAGCAGTGCTGCGCCAGAGCCTGGCCTGCCTGAAGTGCATGGCCGCATCCAGATAGTGCCC
>JAKPMW010000093.1 GCA_029548715.1 Spirochaetota bacterium
CAGCCTCCTCCAGATCCCGCTTCCTGAAAAGATGCGTGCCTTCGAGCTGCGGGAGAGTCTGACCAACCTGCGCACCGGCATCGTGTCCCATGCCATCCAGCCTGCGGATGCTCTTGCCAGATACAATCGCTTGATCCATGAAATCCAGATTCACCTTGCAACCTCCGTGCACCATCTTGCACAAAACCACGATCTGGCGGCACTCTCCCGCCTCGGACTGGTCAAGGAGCAATGCGGGCAGGTACGGGCTGCGGTGTATGCGGCCCTGCTTGATCCGGCATCAGCACATGGCGTGTTGTTGCCAGCCCAAAACGCGGTCCTGACGGCGCCCCACTTTGTCACAGCCCTGACCAACGGCGTCTCACCCGAGGTTGTCCGCCTGCTCTCCCCCCAAAGACTGTTTTCCGCCATCAAGGGATACTTTGCACGAGCCTCGGCCCTGATGCCTTCGGGTCTTCCGTCTACGCCTTTTCGTGCTGCCAGCTGGTTTGACGAGGCAAGTGCATTTATTGATTACCTGCATGGGCTTGAAACCGCTATCCTCTCTGCCATTGCAGAGGCAACCCTTTCTGAAATCCGGAATACGGAAATCATCATCATCGGGATAACAGGCAGTGCTCTTGTTCTCGCTGCCGGGCTGGTGCTGCTGACCATCACAACGTTTCAAAAGATTCTTGCGGCTCTGGATACACTGAAAACAGCCCTGGCCAATGCAGCTCATTCGGGAAACCTGGACACATTGCTTCAGACTGCCCCGCCAGCCAATGAATTTGGGCTGATCCATGAAGGCATCAAGGAGCTGGTGGGTACTGTCAGAGCCATCCTTGACGAAAACGAAACACGGGCGACAACGGACACACTGACCGGTCTGGCCAACAGACTGCGCTTTAACGAGGCTCTCGAACTTGAAGTGGCCCGGCGCAGGCGCCACCCCGGAAGGCTTTCGCTGATCATCTGCGATATCGATCATTTCAAGGCAGTCAATGATACCTGGGGGCATCCTGTCGGGGACAAGGTCTTGCAGGCCTTTGCCCGCATTCTGCGCAGCGGGATCCGCCGTACGGATATGGCAGCACGCTGGGGAGGAGAAGAGTTTGCCATCCTGGCTGTCGATACTGCCGGTCAGGATGCCGCCGCGCTTGCAGAAAAACTCAGGCAGGCCATTGCCAGCAGCGACTTTTCTTCTGCCGGCAGGCTGTCAGCAAGTTTTGGTGTGGCAGAATTGATGCTGGAAGACACAGCGCAAACTCTTGTTGACCGGACTGACAGGGCACTCTACCGGGCAAAAGCCGGGGGACGAAACTGCGTCTGTCGTGAAGGCTGAAGGCCCGGATTTACCCCGCTTTCCGGTTGCCAGCGAGCTTCTTCCGGACAACCCAGGTGTTGGTTTCTGCATCTCGCCTGAGTGTCGCCAGGGTGAGAATGTGAATCGTGACGGCTGCCCCGACAACTGCCAGCAGGATAACCAGATGTGCCTGTCTGACAAGCAGCATGGAAACGACAAGTGTGACCCAAAGCAGGCTGACGGCAACAATCTTTGCCCGCAGGGGTACCGCATGATAGACAAGGTAGTGATGGATATATTTTCCGAGAATACGGTGCCCAAGCAACCAGTCATGCAACCGCCTTGAAGATCGCACAAAGCACCATGCCGCAAGGAGCAAAAACGGGGTTGTGGGAAGAAGCGGAAGAAATATTCCGATCACACCCAGCACGACCGCTGCAAGCCCGAGCGTCACAAGAAATATGCGCCGCAACCGTTTCACAGCGGGCATCCAGCCGTTCGGGATCGAGGCAGAGCAACTGTCAGTCCTTCAGGCGCACCGCTCATGCCTGCCAGTCCAGCAGGCGCTTTTCACCGTCAAGCGTACGGATCGTCGTCAGGTCCTGTGTCACTTCGATGACACCCTTGTACGCTCCGGCATCGTCGTACAGGGCAAAATAGCGGATGTGGACAAAGCGTCCCTGCACTGTAATCCAGAATTCAGCGACGGACTTTCTTTTTTCCCTGAAGGCATCCAGGATTTCCCTGACAACATGCTGACTCTTGGGCGGATGGCAGTTTTGCACACTGCGTCCTATGACAGCCGGTGTGCGGGGGAATATCCGTTCGCGTCCGGCCGAATAGTATAACACAACATCGTTTTCATCCACGTATGAGATATCAAAAGGAAGGTTGCGCAACATCAGGTCGATGCGTTCGGGCGAAAGCACACCCTCTCCCAGATGAATTCCTGCGCTGTCGAATGCGGGCTCAGCCTTGCCCTGTGTCACCTGCTGGCCGTGCAGGGTATCCGCAGGGGTAATCCAGGCGTACCCGATTTCGCTTTCTTCACGTCTGATCTGAATCCAGTCCTCATCACTCAATCTGCGCAGTGATGTCGGGAAGAGGATGTGTTCTTCCATAAAAATCATCTTTTTTACGGCTCCGGGCAGGGGGCCAAACTCCCTGGCCAGCCCCGGCCAGTCGGCAGCATCGATTCGGGCCTGGCAGGTCCTCAAGATATCACGCATCTCATCATGCTTGCCCCACATCACACGTGAGGGTCCGGTAAATCCGGTTGCCTCAAGTTTTGGAAAAAGCTGGTTTTCCTTTCGCTGCCAATGCTTTTCAATCTGGCGAAATTCCCCAAACAGGGTAGCGGCAAGCGCCCCCTCCTCGCTGGAATTTTTTTTGCCGGCTTTTTTGACCGCCCGGGCAAGCCGTTTGAGCAGATGACGTGCTGTCCGGTTTTCGAGCTTGAAGGTGTGAATCGGATGCCCGGGCTGCTTTCCGCCCTTTTTTCCGGCTGAAATGGATTTTGCAAATACATCAACATGCACGGTACAAAGCCGCTGAATCTCTTCTGCCGGCATTCCCTCTTCCATCAGGGATTGCTCAAGGGCGGCAATCTCCTCGGGGGCGATTTTTCCGAACAGCTTTGAAAACCGTTTGCGTGCAGCTTCGGCGTTTTCATCCTCATGGAGCTGGCGAATAATCTGCTTCAGTTCGTCCTGCAGTGACTGCTCATGTTCTCCCATGCTGGTACCCTTTCATTGTTGACGGATCAGCCTTCCTTGTATGCCTTGAGGACGGCTTCCATCCCCTGCTTTGCATCAGCAAAAAACATGAGACAGTTGTCAGCGACAAAGAGGGGATTGGAGATACCGGCAAACCCGGGCGCGAGCGATCGCTTGACGACAATGACCGTCCGGGCCGCATCCACATCAAGAATCGGCATTCCGCTGATGGGTGATCCCTGGGCCGAGCGGGCCTGGGGGTTGACAACATCATTTGCGCCGATTACTACCACAATATCCGTATTTGGAAAAGAACCGTTGATCTCATCCATTTCTTTAAGCCTGTCATACGGAATGCTTTCTTCCGCCAGCAGGACATTCATGTGTCCCGGCATCCTTCCTGCCACAGGATGGATGCCAAACTCGACCACCGTCCCCGCGGCCTCCATGGCCTCAAAGAGCTGTCTGACCGGGGTTGCCGCCCGTCCGACTGCCATCCCGTATCCGGGAACAATCACTACCCGCTGTGCTATGCGCAATAGCTCGGCGATTTCTTCGGCTCCGGTCGATTTGACCCGGCCAGCATAGATATCGCCTGCGCCCTCCTGCTGTACAATCGCACCAACTCCGCCGAAAAGCACATTGGCCAGACTCCGGTTCATGGCGTGACACATCAACCTGGTCAGGATGATCCCTGATGCACCTACCAGCGCTCCCGCGATGATGAGGATCTTGTTGGGTGGATCAAGGACGAAGCCCGTTGCCGCTGCAGCAATCCCCGAATAACTGTTGAGCAGGGCAATGACGATAGGCATGTCAGCGCCACCTATGGGCAGTGTCAGGAGGAGACCGAGCACGGACCCTGTGACAACAACAAGGATAAATGCCGTTGATTGGGGAAAGACGTTCCCGGCCAGTTCGGGGGCAATATAGGCAGCCGACGCGGCCAGGGCAGCAAGGGCCATCAAACCCTTGACGATCTGTTCACCACGATAGCGAACAGGTTTTTCCGTTACAACCCCCTGCAGTTTCCCGGCAGCGACCAGACTGCCCCAGAACGTGATGGAACCAATCAGGGCTGTGACCGCTGTAGCGATGGCCGAGACAGGACTTTCCTGTGTAGTACTCCCTGCAAGGATCAGGATCATGGCGCCGGCAACAAGGACCGAGGCCAGCCCACCAAAACCGTTGAAGAGTCCTACAAGCTGGGGCATGGCCTTGAAATCAACAAAACGGGCAAGAAGGATTCCGCTGAGACTGCCAAGCAGGATTGCGCCGCCCAACCAGAGGATGTAGGTACGTACTTCAGCGGGAGCAGCCCCGGACAAGTCAGCCTGCAGCGCGGTATCGGCAATGGCCGACAGCAATGCCAGCAGCATTCCCAGGGCGCCAACAAGATTGCCCCCAACTGCAGTTTTCGGTGAAGAGAGCCGGCGAAGCCCGATGATAAAGCAGATGGAACCTGCGAGATAGCCGATATCAGCAGCAAGCCGAAGGATTTCGTTGGCAGTCATCTCACTTCACTTCCTCGTCCGGAATTTTCCAAGCATTCGGTGTGTCACAACAAATCCGCCTACAATATTTATAACGGCAAAGAGCAGCGCTGCTGCGGAAAGTAGCGTGGCAATCAGCCTGAGATCCGCATGCGAAGCAGGGATCAGGCGCACAAGCCCCAGCGAAAGGATGGCCCCGACAACTGTGATCCCGGAGATGGCATTCGATCCCGACATGAGCGGAGTATGCAGCAGGGACGGAACCTTGCGGATAACCTCCACTCCAAGGTAGATAGCAAGGATGAAGATGGTCAGGACATTGAGCAAGACACCCAGCAGGGAAGCATCCATAGCGTACACACTCCTTCAGAGCCCGAGCATGCGGGCAATCTGTTCGGTGGCCGGCTGCCCGTTTTCAAGCACAAGGGAGCCGGCAATGATTTCATCCTGCCGGTTCAGCACAAGATTTCCCTCGCGATCAAGCAAGAGACCGGCAAACGTCGTAATGTTTTTTGAATAGAGCTGTGAAGCGTGACAGGCGAGATCAGAGGCGATGCCCAGGGGGCCGGCGATGGTCACCCCATGGACAGAGACCGTCTCGCCAGGCCGGGTCAGCGTACAGTTTCCACCGCGCTCGCTGGCCAGATCCACAATCACCGAGCCAGGGGCCAGTGACTGCACCATTTCTTCAGTGACAAGTTTGGGGCTTGGTTTGCCAGGGATGGCGGCTGTGGTGATAATCACGTCGATCCCCTCACGGGCAATGTATTCGGCCAGGAGCCGCTTTTGCATTGCTTCCTGCTCCGGTGTCAGTGCTTTGGCATATCCACCATCACCGCTCGCATCTCCCAGGTCAAACTCGACAAACTTTGCTCCCAGGGACTGTACCTGTTCCCTGACAGCGGCCCGCACATCAAAGGCACTCACAACGGCACCCAATCGTCTTGCCGTGGCAATCGCCTGCAATCCGGCAACACCGGCACCAAGGACAAAGACCTTTGCGGGAACAAGGGTCCCGGCCGCTGTCATAAGCATTGGAAACAGTTTGGGCAAAAGGGTTGCCGCAAGGAGGACACCCCGATATCCGGCGAGATTGGCCTGGCTTGAAAGCACATCCATGGCCTGGGCCCGTGTTGTCCGGGGAACAAGTTCGAGCGAAAAGGCCGTTATTTTTCGTGAAGAGAGAACTGTAAACGAATCGTGGGCCTGCCAGGGGTCAAGCAGCGCCGCCAGATATGCCCCTTCCCTGA
>JAKPMW010000112.1 GCA_029548715.1 Spirochaetota bacterium
CTGGCCGGACGCGTCGGCGTAAGAAGCCCGTCTTCGTCTGCCAGCCAGCCGCGGGAGGCCAGCCAGGCAAACATCAGCCGGACCGTCTCGGGCTGGTAGCCGCCTGCCTCCGCCCAGGCCAGCATCTCGCGCTTGCCCGGCATCACACCTTCACAGGCCCGCATCTTTGAGCGCATGGTATGTCTCAAAATACGGGCAAGAACAGCCATGCCGTCGATTCTCTCGGAGGCCGCACGACCTTCACCGGATTCAGGCAGAGCCTTTCCTTCGCGCAACAAATAGACCGGAACAAATCCCTGATCGGTCACAAGATGTGAGGATTCGAAAAACTCTGCGGTCAGTCCATTCAGTGGTGGCTCAATGGCCATGGTTTGTGGCAAAACACCGCCGCAGGCCTGGGCATATTCGACCGCATGCGAAGCTGGTCCGCCCGGCGTCCAGAGCGGATACAGCACCGTGGTTTTTGTACTTCGCGCAGTGATCAGCGAATGCTCAAGTATGGTCCTGGCGCACTCGCGCTCGAGCTCGACCCTGTCAGCGGAATCATCAAGACGGGACCTGTTTCGCGAAACAGCTATCAGCCGCAACCGGGCAAGTCGTTGCAGGACGGTATTGAGTTCGTCCTGGGAAAACCTCGTTTTTGACAACAACCACGAACGCGGCTGGCAGTACCCGTTATGAAACAACAGATCGACAACAAGACTGTCCCCTGCCTGCAGACAAACAAGCACGGCTGCCAGTCTTTGGGGATCACCTTGTGCCTGGGCAAGCCGTGCTTCCCAATCCCGGGCCAGAAGCGGGATCCCCCACGCCTCAAGGCACATCTTGTCTGCAGATTCTGACTTTTTTTGCATCGCCGCTTATTATAGCATACAAATCCGGCTAATGCATCTTTTATTGGCCTGTGATTTCTGTGCACACTTCACAGACCGGTCCGTTTCAGGCTATCCGATCTGAAGTGATATGCTGCCAAGAATCATGGCAAGCCCGGCGGCAAGGCTGATGCTGCCTGCAATGACAGGTCCCCGGGTGTCACGCCTTGGGTATGACACTGAAACAATCCTGACCTGTACCGCTGGCTTTTTCCCGAGAAGCGCAAACGCCCCCGAAACACTTGCAGGCACCAGCAGCAGGCTCCGCAATACGGTTCGTGCCATCAGACGTGGGCCCAGTCCAAAAAGTTTCCCGGGCCAAAAAATCCAGGAGAGCAGAATCAGCATACAGGAGGTGCCAAAACGCACAAGGCAGGTACGGGCAAAAACAGAAAGCAAAAGTATTTTTACTCCGGCAGAGAGTCCGGCCTCCAGTCCCTCAACAGTGCAGACTCCATCCATGACAAGACGCCCGTCCCGGGCACCGAGTGCCGTCACAAGGAAAATGGCAAGGGCCAGAGGCAATACCGAAACCACACCCCTGATTGCGTCCCGCAAACGCTGTCCTCCAGACAGGCAGTCAGCGCACACCCAGACGGCCGTCATCAGCATCTGGTCCGCAAAAAGGACCAGATACAATCCCGCTGGATATATACCGGCAGAGAGCGCCAGCGCTGTACGGGGAAATCGTTTTTGTGCCATATCACAAAACTTAAGCCGCAGATCATGTCATGTCCAGAAGAGGCCGCCAGCGGAATGCGGGAGTACAACGCAAAAGACCTGTCTGCGACCCACTATTGCGCCCATTCCGGTTTTCTGGCCCTGGACAGCAAAGAACCGCCTCTGCGGCGGTCCTTTGTACGCGGGAAGAATCACTCGGCTGCAGGAGTCTCGACCTTTTCTTCCTTTTTCTTCTTGTCAGACTTCTTCTTTTCTTTTTGAGCCTGAACAACAAGCTCAATAATCGCCATCTCGGCGGCATCACCCGGGCGAAGGCCCAGTCTCATAATCCTGGTGTACCCGCCATTGCGTTCCTTGAAACGCGGTCCGATGTCGTCAAAAAGCTTGATCAAGACCTTCCTGTCCTGAATCTTCTTGGCAGCTTCACGCTTGTTGTGCACAGAGCTTTCCTTGGCCCTGGTGATCAACTTCTCGACATAGGGCCGGATGGCCTTGGCCTTGTCGATCGTGGTCGTAATCTTTTCCCTTTTGATAAGGTTTGTTGCAAGATTCTTCATCAGGGCCTTGCGGTGGGAGGATGTCCGACCGAGTTTGGCTATCGTCTTTCCGTGTCTCATTTCCTGTTCACCTGTTTGTCATTGTTTCTTGCCGATCTGGGACTTCATCTGCTTGAGGCTGATGTCTTTCATTCCCAGACCAAGGCCATAACTCTTGAGCTTGTTTTGTATCTCGGCAAGAGACTTCTTGCCGAAGTTTTTCGTCTTGACCATATCCTCTTCGGATCTCTGGACAAGATCCCCGATTGTCTGGATATTGGCCATCTTGAGGCAGTTGGACGAACGGACTGAAAGCTCAAGCTCTTCAACCGGGGTGCCCAATATCTTGCGCAGCTTCTCTTCGGCCTCGTCACCGTCACCCGAATCAAATTCGGTTTCCTCATCAAAATTGATGAAGCAAGTCAGGTGCTCCTTGACAATCTTTGCTGACTGCGCCAGTGCATCATCGGCCTTGACAGTCCCGTCGGTTTCAATCTTGAGGACAACCTGGTCAAAATCACCCCGCTGCCCCACCCGGGTATTCTTGACTGTGAAGGCAACATTTCGTATGGGGGAAAAGATCGCATCAATCGGAATCGCACCGACAGTCTCGATGATTTCTTCACTTACCTTTTCAGCACTCATGTACCCGCGACCGACTTCGATCTGAAGGTCCATTGTAAAATTGGCGTCGTCATCAAGATTGGCGATCACAAGCTCGGGATTGGCAACATAAATCCTGTTGTCAACAGCCAGGTCTCCTGCCTTGAATACTCCCGCACCTTTTTTTTCGATCGTCACCATCCGCGATTCTTCGCTGTCCTCAAGCCTCAAGGCGACCTGCTTGAGATTGGCGATGATATCAATGGTATCCTCACGCACACCAGCAATGCTTTCAAATTCATTTGTCAGGAGAAACTTCTTGTTCTTTTCGGCGACAAAATCCACCTTGATCGCAGTAATGGCATAACCCGGGATCGAGGAGAGCAGCGTCCTCCTGAGGGCATTGGCAATTGTCACGCCAAGTCCCTTTTCAAAAGGGCCAGCCGAGAATTCACCAGCAAAGGCTTCCTGATTCTCGGTTTTAAGGCTCACACCCTTGGGCTTTTTAAAGCCCTTGAGCAGGTTGGGATTACTCATTCATGCCTCCACAACAGGTTCGTACAAGACGATGTCATCACTTCGAATAGAGCTCAACAATCAACTGGGGCTGGACAGGAACCTCAAGATCGTGAACCTCGGGAAGCGAGGACAATCTGCCCTTGAGTGACGACTCATCAACCTCAACCCAGTGAACCTTGCCACTCTTTTGAATCCTGACGGCTTCGGCGACGGACTTGAGATCCTTGGACTTTACTTCAACAGTATCACCAACCCGCAGGAGGTAAGAGGGGATGGTTACCTTCTTCCCGTTGACCAGAATGTGGCCCAAAACCACAATCTGCCGTGCCTCGCGGCGAGAAACAGCAAAATTCATGCGATAGACCGCGTTGTCGAGACGACGCTCGAGCAGATGGATCAGGTTAAGACCTGACACGCCCGGTATCCGGACAGCTTCCCTGTAGCAGTCCCTGAACTGCTTTTCCATGAGACCATAAACGCGCTTGACCTTCTGCTTCTCGCGAAGCTGAACCGCATAGTCTGACAGCTTCTTTTTTCGCTTGCGCTGCGGTGCGCCTTTTTTTGTAGTCTCTTTGACCTTGATGATGGGGCATTTGCTCGAAAGACAGCGAGAGCCCTTGAGAAAAAGCTTTTCGCCCTCAGCCTTGCACTGTTTGCACGACGGATTGAGATTCTTGGACATTGTTTCCTGTTTCCTTGCTGATTGTTCTGGTGAGCCTGCTGTTCACTACGATCAGACGCGACGTCTTTTCGGCGGGCGGCAGCCGTTATGGGGAATGGGGGTGACGTCCCTGATGGTCGTAACCGTCACGCCGGCAGCCTGTACTGCACGAATCGCCGATTCACGTCCCGAACCTGGCCCCTTGACATGGACCTCAGCCTCATGGAGACCATGATCAACAGCCTTGCGGACTGCCGCATCTGCTGTAACCTGAGCAGCATAGGGTGTCGACTTCTTTGCGCCCTTGAAGCTCTGGCCGCCAGCACTGGCCCACGAGATCACATTACCATGACGATCCGTCACAGTGATAATCGTATTGTTGAAGGTAGCCTGTACCTTGACAATTCCCGCAGGAATATTCTTTTTTTCTTTTTTCTTCGTCTTGGTCTTGCTCGTAGCCACGCTGAAACTCTCCCGTGATTATTTCTTCTTGTTTTTGCCGATTGTGTTTTTGCGCCCACCACGCCGTGTTCTGGCATTGGTATGAGTGCGCTGTCCACGAACGGGCAAGCCCTTGCGGTGACGAATACCACGGTAGCACCCGATATCCATCAGACGCTTGATATTCATCTGTATCTCGGTGCGAAGATCTCCTTCGACCTTGTACTTCTTTTCAATCTCGTTACGGAGGAGGTTGATCTCGTCATCAACAAGATCCTTGACCCTCTTCCCCGGCTCGATCCCGGTTTTCTGACAGATATCAGAAGCTGTTGTTCGTCCGATCCCGTAAATATACGTCAGCGCGATATCAATCCGCTTGTTCATCGGCAGGTCTACACTGGCTATGCGTGCCATTCGTCAGTCTCCTCAATAATCACTTTTGCTTCTGTTTGTGTCTGGGGTTATCACAGACCACGCGCAGGACGTTCTTTCGCTTTATCACTCTGCACTTGTCGCAGATCTTCTTGATTGAAGCACGAACCTTCATGTCAGCTCCCTTTCACAAAATACTATTTGAACCGATACACAATACGTCCACGGGTAAGGTCGTACGGGGAGAGTTCGACCGTAACCTTGTCTCCGGGGAGAATGCGGATGTAATGCTGCCGCATCTTACCGGAGATGTGTGCGAGAACCGGATGTCCATTCTCGAGCTCGACACGGAACATGGCATTGGGCAATGCCTCTTTTACCGTTCCTGCCACCTCAATGGCATCAGACTTTCCCACAGAGCCTCTCCACTTCCTGCCGTACCCGGGCGTAGATCTCTTCGACAGGCTTTTCTCCGTCGATCTCCGCGTACACACCCCGGGACCGATAGTAATCAACCAGGGGCTGAGTCTGCTTCTGGTAGACCTCAAACCGCTGTCGAATCGTTTCCTCGTTATCATCCTTGCGCTGTTCGAGGCCTGCACCGCAGGAGTCGCATTGTTCAGTTGCCTTCGGCGGACTGAAAAACACGTTGTAGTTGGCACCGCACCCCGGACACTTTCTCCGCCCAAGCAGGCGTTTGGCAAGGATGTCCTCGGCAACAACAATATTAATCACTGCCGAGAGGGTTTTGCCACTTTTTTGGAGCATTTCTGCCAATTTGTCCGCCTGCTCCACAGTCCTGGGAAAACCGTCAAGAATAAAGCCACCGGCACAGTCATCCTGGGCAAGCCGCTTTTCCACCATGCGGATCACAAGCTCATCCGGAACCAGGCGACCTGAATCCATGTACTCGGCGGCTTCCTTGCCAAGATCACTCTGAATCTTGCGCTCATTGCGAAGAATATCGCCCGTCGAGATCTGGGGTATTCCGTAATCAGCGACCAGCCGCTCGGACTGAGTCCCCTTGCCAGCACCCGGAGCCCCGAGCAGAATGATGTTTCTCTGAACCATGCTCACATACCCCTCGGCTTGACACCGCGTATGCGCCCACGCCCGAAGAAGCCGTCATAATGCCGCATGAGGAGGAACGACTCAATCCGCTTCATGATATCAAGGTCAACCGATACCACGATCAGCAGCGAAGTTCCTCCCATCAGGAAGATGAGGCTTTGCGGAACATTCTGGAAAATCGGCATCATCAACAGCAGACTGGGGAAGAGCGCGATCGCCGAAAGAAAGATCGATCCGGGCAAGGTTATCCTGCTCAACACCTTCCCGATATAGGCGGCAGTAGTAGGCCCGGGTCTGGTACCCGGAATGAACCCGCCCTGCTTTTGCAGATTGTCCGCAATCTCGTTGGGATTGTACTGAATCGATGTATAGAAGTATGCGAAGAAAATAACAAGCAGGGTATAGAAGACGTAATAGAACCAGGACGCGGGACTCAGCTGCATCGCAATCCACTGCATGACATCACTGTCCTTGAAAAAGGAGGCGATCTGCGCCGGAAACATGATCACGGATGAGGCAAAAATGATCGGAATAACACCCGACGGATTGATCTTGAACGGGAGGTGCGTGCTCTGCCCGCTCATGACCTTGCGTCCAACCACCCGCTTGGAAAACTGGATTGGAATCTTGCGTGTCCCCGTCTGCTCGTAGACCACAAAGCCAACCACAAGCGCGAGAATGCCAAGCAGGAGGATCAAGGCGACCGCGTTGACGTTGCCGTTACGCACAAGAACCGCAGTCTGCAGAAGCGCTTCAGGCAGCCTGGCGATAATACCGGCGAAGATCAAGACTGATATCCCGTTGCCGAGACCACGTTCGGTGATCTGCTCGCCGATCCACATCAGAAAGACGGTTCCGACGACGATTGACCCGACGAAGCTGAGCATGAACATCCCCGTATCAGGATACGAGCCCGGAGCCTGCGAGGAAAGAAGGAAGGTGTATCCGTAGGCCTGCAAGGCAGCGATAATAACGGTGCCATAGCGGGTATACGCCTGAATCTTCTTTCGGCCCGCCTCACCCTCGCGTGAAAGCCGCGAAAGAGAAGGAATGACCACAGTCAGAAGCTGCATGATAATGGACGATGTGATGTACGGCATGATACCCAGACCAAAAATGGAAAACTGGAGCAACGCGCCGCCTGAAAACATGTTCAGCATGTCAAGAAGGGGATTTCCACCCGGACTTGAGGAAGCCGCAGCCTTCATCCCCTCTTCCAGGAGCCCGATATTGATCCCGGGCACAGGAATGTGCGACCCCAACCGGAAAATAAAGAGCATCCCTATTGTGAAAAAGATGCGCCTTCGCAATTCCGGGATAGTGAAGATATTTCTAAAGATACCCGACATATCCAGTCCTTGTCCCTTGTGGTGTCCGTGCGCTTATCAGGCACGGCATGGAAAGATACGCATAAAAACCGACCGCGTCAGGTGCTTAATCAAGATCCCGCGCGGTCAGGTGAATACGGTATCATTTCGCTGACTTCTTGTCCTTTTTTGTCTCTGGTCGGACAAATTTTTTCTTCTCGATGAGCGTCAGACTCCCGCCGGCAGCCTTGATTTTCTCGGCAGCAGACTTGGAAGCCGCGTCAGCAGTCACCTGGAGTTTTTTCGTCAGCTTTCCATCTCCAAGGATCTTGACTGCCACCGTTCTGCTGTCGACAAGCCGCGCCTCAAAGAGGGTCGACACATTGACCTCAGAGCCGTCTGCAAGCTTTTCAAGCTGGGCAAGATTGACAATCTGATACTCTGTCCGGAAAACATTGGTAAAACCGCGCTTGGGAATCCGGCGCTGGAGGGGCATCTGGCCACCCTCAAACCAGGCACGATGCTTGGCACCACTGCGGGCAAGCTGTCCGTTGTTCCCTTTTCCCGCCGTACAACCCTGGCCAGAAGCCGGGCCACGACCGATTCTCTTGGCATTTTTGCGGGACTTGGCCGCTGGTTTAAGCAAAAAATCACTCATCTCGATATCCTCAGTCTATGATGTCCGCTAACAGGCTCACGCGTCCTTGATGGACACAAGATGAGCCACCTTGTCAAGCATGCCCTTTATCTGGGGAGTCACGACATGCACCCTGCTTTTTCCAACCCGCCGCAAGCCAAGGCCACGGAGGGTATTAACCTGTGCGTCCGTTGAGCCAATAAAGCTTTTGGTCAGCGTCACTTCTACTTTTTTATAGTCTGCCATGCCTTACTCCTTGACTGCCGTTTCTTCAACATCATCCTCGACAACAGCGGTTTCAGCGCTTTCAGCCTCGGCAACACGGGCTGCTGCTTCACCAAGGAGGAAATCGGAAAGCTTTTTTCCCCGCCGCTGCGCGACAGTTTTGAGGTCCATCATTGACTTGAGCGCCAGGAAGGTTGCCTTTGCGACGTTGACCGCATTTGAGGAACCGATCTTTTTCGAAAGAACATCCCGCACGCCGGCAAGTTCAAGCACAGCCCTGGCAGCACTGCCGGCAATGATACCGGAACCCTCGGTTGCAGGCTTGAGCATGACCGTTGAACTGGCAAACTTTACCTGGATCTGCTGGGGGATTGTGCTCTTCTTGAGCCGGACCTTGATAACATTCTTTTTTGCATCCTCGGTAGCCTTGCGAATCGCCTCAGGAACTTCGCTGGCCTTCCCGTATCCAAGTCCGACGTGACCGTTTCTGTCACCCACGACAACCAGCGCACACAGGGCAAACCGGCGACCACCCTTGACCACCTTTGCCACTCTGTTCATGGCTACAACTTTTTCCTCAAGCTTTATATCTTCAGACTTAACCTTCTGGGCATGCATTCTTCTGCTCTCCTTTAGATCCGGATGCCTTTGGCCCGCAAGCCTTCGGCAACCGCGGCCACCTGTCCGTGATAGAGAAACCCGTTTCTGTCATATACAGCCATGGATACATTCATGGCCGAAAGTTTTGCAGCAAGTTCCTCACCCAGCTCCCTGGCTTTTGCAACCGTGCAGCTCTTGGCATTCTTTTCAAGAGAACTGACAGCGCACAGGGTCACGCTCTTCTCGTCATCAATAGCCTGAGCCGAAATATGCTTGTTACTCCTGAAAACAGAGATCCTCGGCTTGAGTGCCGTCCCCGTAATCGTATTACGAATCCGTATCTTGCGTACCAGTCTTTTTCTGGACTTTTCGCTGCGAACCTTTTTCATCACCATGATCGACTCTACCTTATTTACCGCCGGACTTTCCGGCTTTCTTGATCACACGCTCACCGACATAGCGGACACCCTTGCCCTTGTACGGCTCAACCGGGCGAACGGCACGGATTTCGGCACAGACCTGTCCAACGGCAGCCTTGTCGCATCCGGACACCTTGACATTGTTTTCCTTGGCATCATACTCAATGACAATCCCCTTGGGGATGCTGTAAATCACATCATTGGAGTATCCCAGCGCCAGCTCAAGCTTGTCACCCTTTACCGCCGCACGATAACCGACGCCCTCAATGTGAAGGACCTTCGTAAAACCTGTCGTAACGCCTGTGACCATATTGGCAAGGAGAGCCCTCATCAGACCATGGAAGCACTTGTGCTTCTTGAGGTTTGTCTTGCTTGCCACTGTAATCACACTTCCCTCAACCTTGACGGCAACCGACTCGGGAACATTTTCCGTCAGTGAACCCTTGGGGCCAGTCACTGTGATGACCTGCCCCTCCTGTTTGAGTGTGACTCCGGAAGGGAGGGTGATGGGCATATCACCAATCCGCGATGTAACACGGACTCTCTTTTCTCTTGTTGCAGTTTCCATAACCATTATCCCTTCAAGATATTACCAGATGTAACAAACCAGCTCGCCGCCAACACCCTGCTCACGCGCCTTGCGGTCAGTCAACACACCCTTGGAGGTCGATACGACAACCGTACCCATTCCGTTAAAGAGGCGCGGCATCTCGGCCTTGCCTGTATACTTGCGCAGGCCAGGCTTGGAGACCCGGGTAATTCCGCGGATGACCGGTGTCTTTTCCTGATCAGCCTCGTACTTGAGAAAAATGCGTATAATACCCTGCTTCTTGTCTTCAAGAAGCTTGAAATTCTTTATGAAACCCTCGTTCTTGAAGATCTTGATGATCTCGATCTTCATTTTTGACCCGGGAATATCAACCTTCTCGTGGCGTGCATTCGAAGCGTTGCGCACCTTGGTCAGCATGTCAGCGATGGAATCCGATACACTCAAGGCTTTTCTCCTGTTCTCTTGATTACCAGCTCGACTTGCGAACGCCGGGAATCAGGCCCTCACTGGCGAGCTTGCGAAAGCAGATACGACACATCTCGAAGTCCCGCATAAACCCGCGGGGCCGTCCACAAATTTTGCAGCGGTTGTACTTCCGCGTTGAAAACTTGGGTGTCTTCTGCTGTTTAACGATCAACGATTTCTTGGCCATTATTCCGTTCCTTTACTCAATTTGACGACTTGCGGAAGGGCATACCAAAAGCCTTGAACAGCGCCATGGCCTGTGCATCATCCATGGCACTTGTTGAAAAGCAGATATCAAGCCCGCGAATCCGGTCAACCTTGTCGTAGCGTATCTCTGGAAAGATAATGTGTTCTTTGACGCCGAGTGTATAGTTTCCACGCCCGTCGAAGCTCCTGGTGGGAACTCCGCGGAAGTCGCGCACGTGAGGAAGCGAGACGTTTAAGAGCCTGTCGAGGAACTCGTACATGCGGTTTCCCCGGAGGGTGACCTTGGCACCGATTGCCATGCCCTCACGAATCTTGAAGTTCGAAATCGACTTGCGGGCATATGTCTTGACAACACGCTGTCCCGAAAGCGCCGTCAGGTCATTGGCTGCAGACTCGACTTCATTCTTGTTTTCAACGGCTTCCCCGACACCCATGTTGATGGTTATCTTGAGGAGCTTTGGCACGGCCATAACCGACGAGCATCCCAGTTCCTTCATCAGGGCGGGTACGATCTCGTTTTTGTACTTTGTCTTGTAGCGCGGTTCCATTGTTTACAATACCCTTTCGTCAAACAACCTTGCCACTCTTCTTGGCATAGCGAACCTTTTTTCCATCTTCAATACGCACGCCAACACGGGTAGGTTTGTTTGTCTTTGTATCAACAAGCATCACATTGGAGATATGGATAGGAGCTTCGATCTCGATGATTCCGCCCTTCTGGTTCTCCTGTGTGGCTCTCTTGGTTTTTTTGACAAGATTGAGCTTTTCAACAACAACCCGGCCCTTGTCGAGATCAATGTGGATAATCTTGCCGGATTTCCCTTTTTCACGTCCACTGATGACCTGGACGACATCACCCTTTTTGAGCCTGGTCTTGACGCGGGACATGGTATTGCTCGTCATTTTCATTCTCCTCTTCAAATCACTTCAGGTGCCAGGGAGATGATCTTCATGAAATCCCTGTCGCGCAACTCACGGGCTACCGGTCCAAAGATACGAGTTCCCCGGGGGTTTTTCTGGTTGTCGATGATCACTGCCGAATTGCAGTCAAAACCGATCGTGGAACCGTCGGCACGGCGGTATTCCTTTTTTGTGCGAACAATGACTGCAAGCACAACATCACCCTTTTTCACCGTACCATTTGGAAGCGCATCCTTGACGGCGGCCTTGATGAGATCGCCGACATAGGCGTACTTCCTTTTACTCCCGCCAAGAACCTTGATGCACTGGATCTTGCGAGCTCCCGTATTATCCGCTACATCAAGAAATGTCTCTGTCTGAATCATGGCTATGCCTTTCTCTCGTACTCGTCAGGGGCGCACTTACTTCGCACGCTCAACAACTTCAAGCAAGCGCCAGCACTTTTCTTTTGAAATCGGGCGGCACTCGATGACACGAACCGTGTCATTGACGTGGCAGTCGTTTTTCTCGTCGTGGGCCTTGACCTTCTTGCTCCTGCGCACAATCTTGCCGTACAGAGGATGCTTGGAAAGCTCTTCGACCTTGACAACAATCGTCTTGTCCATCTTCTCACTGACAACAATGCCGGTAAGAATCTTTTTGTGGGGAGTTGTATTCTGTTCCATCTGTCATCAAACCTCGTTGGGCTTTCTTTTACCAGTGCCGTACTCCTGAAGCAGCGTCTTGGCCCTGGCAATCGACCTTCTCAGAGTCCGCTTTTTGACCGGGTTATTGAGCTCACCGACCACTTCGCGAAAGCGCAGATCCCGGAGTTCCTGGATGAGGTCATCATGAACCTTTTCCAGCTCACTGACCTTGAGATTCTTGAAATCGTTTTTCATCTGTTATCGCTCCTGCATCATATCGCCAAATCGCGACTGACAAACTTCGTGCGAACCGGGAGCTTGTGTGAAGCCAGTCTCATGGCCTCCCGGGCAAGTTCTTCCTCAACACCGGAAAGCTCAAACATGACTCTCCCCGGCTTGACTGGGGCAACCCAGCCCTCGACGCCACCTTTTCCCTTGCCCTGCCGTGTCTCGGCAGGCTTTTTCGTATACGGCTTGTCGGGAAAGATATTGATCCAGACCTTGCCCTTGCGCTTGATATGGCGCATGATCGCAACACGGGCAGCTTCGATCTGTCTGGCGGTAATCCAGGCAGTATCAAGGGTCGAAAGTCCAAATTCACCAAAGTGAAGATCGGTTCCGCGCTTGGCGGCGCCCTTCATCACATTGCGCATCTGCTTTCTGAATTTTGTTCGTTTGGGCATCAACATACAACAGCTCCGCCTTTCTTCTGCCTGTTAGTTCTTGTTCTTTTTGACAAGGAGAGAGCCAGAGTCCTGTACCGGACCACGTTCGAAAATATCACCCTTGTACACCCAGACCTTGATTCCGATGACTCCATAGGTTGTCACGATATCCTCGTGGGCATAATCGATATCGGCACGAAGCGTGTGCAGAGGAACCCGACCGTCCTTGTACAACTCGGTACGCTTCATCTCGGCACCACCAAGCCTGCCGGAGCACATGATCTTGATCCCCTGTGCGCCGCTTCCGCTCTCCATCGCACGCTGGATCGCGCGCTTCATGGCGTTTTTGTATGACCGTCTTCCAACGATCTGCCGCCCGATATTGAGTGCAATCACGCGAGCGTTGATGTCCGGATTGGCGATCTCCTTGATACTGATATGCACGGTCTTGTCCGAAAACTGCTTGATCTGGTTTTCGATGAGTTCGATGTTTGAACCCTTCGAGCCAATCAGGACACCAGGCCGGGCCGTATAGATGTTGACAGACACCTTGCCGGGGTAACGGATGATCTCAACACGGGAGATGTCAGCATCACTGATCGACTTCCCATCCTTGTCCTTGAGTCCCTTGAAGATG
>JAKPMW010000114.1 GCA_029548715.1 Spirochaetota bacterium
TCGCGGCAGAGCTGGTACCCGAGGCGGCGGCAGCACTCGCAGGCAGCGGGATCATCGTCGAGTCAGCCGGCCCCTACCTCAATTTCCGCTTTGACCGCAAAAAGGTCGCCGCCGGGATTGCAGCGCGGGCCATGTCGGGCACCCCGCTCGTCGATGATTGCGGCCGGGGGCGCACCCTCGTGATCGACTTTTCGTCACCCAATATTGCAAAACCGTTTTCGATGGGCCACCTGCGTTCGACCTCGATCGGGAACGCCCTCTCGCGCATCTACGCAGCCCTGGGTTGGAAGGTGGTGCGGATCAACCACCTCGGCGACTGGGGAACCCAGTTTGGCAAACTGATTTGCGCGTTTCGCCTCTGGGGTGAGCGCGAGCGTCTCGAAAAGGAAGACATCGCCTACCTGATGGAGCTCTACATCCGCTTCAATGATGCGGCCAAGGCCGATCCGGCCCTCGACGATGCCGCCCGGGCCGCCTTCAAGGAACTCGAGGATGGTGGCGCCGAGGCCCGCGAACTCTGGCAGGTCTTCAGAGACGCATCCCTGCGTGAATTCGAGCGCATCTACGGGATCCTCGATGTCTCGTTTGACAGCTTTGCCGGAGAGAGTTTTTACAACGACAAGGTCGATGGCGCGGTCCGCACGATCATGGATGCGGGACTGGCCAGCACCAGCGAGGGCGCCCTTGTCGTCGAAATGGACGAAGGCTCAAAGGAACCGCCCTGCATGATCCGCAAGTCGGATGGGGCCACCACCTATGCGGCCCGCGATCTGGCCGCCCTCTTCTACCGCCAAAAGGAGTACGCCTTCGACCGCCTGCTCTACGTAGTCGGCGCGCCGCAGTCCCTGCACTTCCGCCAGGTCTTTACCGTCCTGCGCAAGCTCGGGCTCGCGTGGCACGAGCGCTGCCAGCACATCCCCTTCGGCCAGGTCCTGCTCGAGGGCGAGATGATGTCCACCCGCCGGGGCAATGTCATCTTCCTCGAAGACGTGATCAAGGAGGCCGAGTCCCGGGCGCTCGAAAAAATGCTTGCCAATGCCGTCTCTGACGACGAGTCCGGGTCCGAAGACAGCGCGCCCTCCGTTGACATCAGCCAGGCCACGGATGAACAGCGTGCACGTGCCCGCATCCTCGCTGTTTCTTCCATTATCTTCTTCGACCTCAAAAACGGGCGCATCAAGGACGTCGACTTTTCCTGGGACGAGATCCTCAACCCGCACGGCGAAACCGGGATCTACCTCCAGTACGCGCATGCCCGCATCCACGGGATCATGCGCAAGTTCGAGGACCGCACCGGACTCTCGATCGACGAGATCCGCCGGACGACACCCGTCATCACCGAGGACGCCTCCTGGCCCATCTTCGACGCCATCTCGCTTCTCCCCGACAAGGCCGCCTACGCGGCAGAAAACAACGAGCCCCCGGTCATCGCCCGCTGGCTGCTTGACCTGGCCTCGGCTTTTTCGACCTACTACCGCGCCAACAAGGTGATCAACGAGGACAACCCCGCCCTCTCGCGCGAGCGGATGGCCGTCGTCCTCTCGGTCCGCGAGGCCCTGGCCCAGGGGCTGCAACTGCTCGGGATCAGACCCTTGGACAGGATGTAAAAAAATTTGGGGAACAGCGTCCCGTCCGGCGCAGGCGTCATCCTCGTGTCAGGCTTCGCACCCCTCTCGGCCGCCCTCGGCCGGGTGGACTCGCGTCACCCTGCTTTTTCCCGCCAGGGTAATGATCTCCTGCCACATTTGCCATGCAGGGCAGTATTCTTTGAGCATCACCAACAAGGGCCGCAGTGCACCAGGCACCCGGCCGAAGGGAGTACCCAATTTATGAGTGCAGGACGAACATTTTCACTGGCCATGCGCGGGCTGAAAAACTTTTTGACCGGCAAGCCCCTGACCATATCCTTTGAAGTCACCTATCGCTGCAACGCCCGCTGCCACCACTGCCACCTGGGCGGCCCGATCCCCAACGAAAAGCAGGCCACTCCCGAGGAGTTTGGCCGCCTCTGCCGCAAGTTCAAGCCGGTTGTGGCCCAGGTCTCCGGCGGCGAGCCGACGCTGCGCCGTGATCTCGAAGACATCATCCGCGCCATGCGCCGCCCGGGCAAGCACCCCTTTATCGTGCTGACCACCAATGCCGCCACCCTGACCCGCGAACGCTACGAGAGCCTGCGCGCCGCCGGTGTGGACGAGTTCTCCATCTCGTTTGACTACCCGGACGAACGGCACGACACCTTCCGCGAGATCCCCGGCCTCTTCAAAAAAATCGAGGGTCTCCTCGCGAGCATTCAGGACATCAAGGAAAAGGGGATCACCCTGAGTTGTGTCGTGCATCGCCAGAATTTCCGCGAGCTGATCAAGATGGCCGAGTTCGCCAAAAAATGGGGTGTCGGGATGAACTACAGCACCTACACCTGGATGCGCACCTCCAAAAAAGACGAGTTCATGATCACCCCGGAGGAGATGCCCGAGTTCAAACAAAAGATCGATGAACTCCTCGCCTGGAAGGAAGCCAACGGGACCGTCTTTACCGCCGAGTACAACTTCCGCAAGATGATCGAGTTTTTCGAGACGCAGGCCATCGGCGGTTGCCGCGCCGGCCAGCGCTTCATGATCATCGGACCGGACGGAAGCATGAGCCCCTGTGGACTGATCATCAAAAACTTTGCCACCCGCAAGGAGATGATCCGCGAGTTCTCCAAAAAGAACGACTGCACGGCCTGCTTTACCAGCATCCGCGCCAACAGCGAAAAGAACCCAAGCCGCCTGATCAAGGACAACCTGCACAAGGTTTTTGGACGAAAAAAGAAAAAAGCCGCCCAGGCCTGATCGCATGCACTACGGTGTGCAGCACACCGCCTCCCAAAACGGAGGCGGTTTTTTTGTGGCATACTGCTTGGGCACAATGACCGAAATCCCAGCCGCGTTGGGGCACGCCTCCTCCCCAGGGGAGGTTGGGCGCAGTCCCCGAGAGGGGGAGGGGGCAGCCCTGCATTATTTCCACGGTTACTTTACGTGTAACACTCCCGGAGTATCGCCTCCCTCGGGTCTTACTCATATTCCCAGGATTGCATTGGATCAGAGCATTTTGACATACTCTTCAGGAGGAAGATCGATCTCCCTCAAGATGGTACGGAGCAGCGGTCTGCTGATATCTCTGCTTCCATGATGCGGCAGAGTTGTGGTTCTTCCGTCCGGATGACGGTAGAAAGCATGACTTCCCTTCTGCCGTACCTTTTCAAATCCGAGTGCAAACAGGAGTTTCTCAAATTCTGTCGCTGTGCAGAGGGGCAGCCCGCTCACACTGCAACCCGGACCGTTTGCGTCCCGATAAATTCCGGGAGCGCCTTGCGTTCTTCCTCGGACATTTCTTCTATACAGAGTGCTATCACTTCGCGAAGATTGGCATTGAGTTCATCCAGCGTTTCGCCCTGGGTATGGGCTCCGGGAATCCCCGGAACAGTCCCGACATACAAACCTGTTTCGGGATCGCGTTCAATAACCGCATTGACCAAGAGTTCGCTCATGACATTCTCCATGCTGGATGCTCTGGAAAGAGTATCCCTTTTTCCACGCTTGGAGTCAATATACCGTATCGCCACGTCCCCGCAGGAATTCACACTCCACGCACGCCATCAACCGGGCGAACTGGCACATCGATATCTCGTTTTTATCATGGGTATCCGGGATAGACCCACCAAATTTATGCTTAACCAATTCGTATCCCGGATACGCATAACATATCCATGATTTTTTGGTCAAGAATGCCCCTGTGCGCTGGATACAAGCGAAGTCCCGCGTATTGACGCGGGAGATGTATCCGTACCCCAGCGGAGTGCACCTCCTCCCCCGCCACGTCCCCGCAGGGGAGAGGGGGAGGCTGGGCGCAGTCCCCGAGAGGGGGAGGGGGCGGCCCTGCATTATCCCCACGGTTACTTTGCGTGTAACACTCAAGCGAAGTCCCCATATAGGGGGGAGTATTCATGTCTGTATTGCAATACTCTGCGCGATACTACCCCTCCAACGGGGTCTTCGCCCGGAATCGCATACCCAATCCATGTTATTTAAGATAAATCAGCCTCCGCAAGACGATCTGCGCCTATAAGTCCCCTCATTTTCAATTATTTTCACAATCCATGCAGTATTTGGAGGGGGTGCAAGCGTTTTATCAGGTAAAGGAGGCCCACTATGGCCCACCTGCCCTGCCCCCATAATTCCATTCTTGTACGAGTGCTGACCCATGAATGACCATGACAAGATCTTCAAGGAGATAGAGTCGATCAAAGAGAATGCCGCCGATTTTATCCAGGGCACCTTCCCCAAGCATCTCGTCCAGCAGCTTGACCTGGACTCCCTCAAACTGGAGAAAACGAGCTATCTGGATGACACCCTCAAGGAGTCCTTCTCCGACCTGGTCTACTCATGCACGTACTCGGGCAAAACCGTTGTCACAATCACGCTCCTCTTTGAACACAAGAGTTACCCCGTGCGCCATCCCCACCTGCAACTCCTGCGCTACATGCTCCGAATATGGGACGCACAACCCAAAAAGCAGCGATACCTCCAACCCGTCATTCCTGTCATCTTCTATCACGGCCGCAAGCGATGGACGTACCGCAGTTTTGCACAATCTTTTGCCGGAGTTGATGTTCTCCTCGAGCGTTTTGTCCCCCACTTTGATTATCTCCTGACGGATCTCTCACAATACGATGCCCGTGCCATCCGCGAGACGCTCTTCAAGCGGGACGCCAACCGCATCCTGATGCAGCTCCTCAAATACGTCGGGGATGAGCGCCTGATTGAGGAGCACTTCCAGGAAATCTTTGCCCCGGGTACAAGCTACTTCAGCAATCCCGAGGGCGAATCTTTTTTGATTTCAGTTTTGGTGTATATTTATCATACAGTTGATCTTTCTCCGGGCAGCATCGTCCAGCGACTGTCGGAAATCTCACGCGAAGGAGGCCAGATCGCCATGACTACGGCTACGAGACTCCATGAAGAAGGAAAACGTCAGGGTATTCAAGAAGAGAGACGCATGAATGCCCAGCGGATGCTGGCCGATAACGTCCCGATACAGGCTATCGCAAAATACACCGGCTTGTCCATTGCTGAAATCGAGGCGCTGCGGGACGAACAGGGCTAACGACAGGGACGTCTCCTCCCCCGCCACGTCCCCGCAGGGGAGAGAGGGGGGGGGGAGGGGGCGGGGCTGCACCCATTGCACCGGAATGATGATCGTACCATCTGGGTCTTCATAATCCCACGAAATTCGGTTCTTGCCATCAATTCTGGATTCACACTATACTACTGGAAAGCACATTCAGAGGACTGGCGTGACATACAAAGAAATTCTGAAGTTGCTCCAAAAATGCTCTCAAGCATACTCCGCCAGGCACAAATCGAAAAGGATGGCCATTGATGCGAACATATACAGTGATCATTGAAAAAACAGCCGACGGCTATTGCGCTTCAGTACCCACCTTGCCCGGATGCGTAGCCATGGCCAACACCAAGGCCGAGGTTGAGACCCTGGTGTACGAGGCAATCCGCTTCCATATCGAAGGCCTCATCGAAGAACACCTTCCCGTCCCAGAAGAGCACGAAACATTCATCGAAACCATGGTCATCGCGTAGGCCCTGCGGATCACCATACAAACATAAAACAAGAGACCCCTTGCGGAACCTCCCTGCCCCGCGCCATTGGCCGTCCTTGGCCTGCGCGGGACGTCCGCATCCGGCTCCCTGCCCCGCGCCATTGGCCGTTACCCTTCGGGCAGAGTCCCTGCAAAGGGGTACTTCGCTATAAGCACGCCTCCTCCCCAGCAGGGGGAGGTTGGGCGCAGTCCCCGAGAGGGGAAGGGGGCAGTCCTGCACTATTTCCACGGGCACTTTGCGTGTAACACTCCGGCGAAGTCCCCTGAAAAGGGGAGCTTCGCTATGGCCTGCGACGTTGCAAGCCAAGCCGTGTTCATCCATCTTCAATTGCTGAATTCAAAAAATCTGCTGATAACCACGTGCGACATCAGTTCCCACAGAACTACACATGTCGACTGTAAAGTTGAATAACCTGGTAATCCCAAACCGGATTTCAATATGCACTGCTACAGTTCAACTCTGTCTTGTAATATGATATCAACAAGCCTTGACAAGAATTTCCAAATATGGGTAGAGTGTATGGACATCTGATTGAAAATCGGAGCACCAACCATGAGTCCCGAAATAACCCTGGAACGGCTTGTTGAAAGCTTTGCTGCAAGACGAGCAGAAATTACAGCCGCAGGATCGAAGTACGATGAAGCCAATACTCGTGTCGACTACATAAACCATCTCTTCGAGCTGATGGGGTGGGATGTGAATAATTATAGCCACCGTGCAGAGACTGAGGTCGTGCATGAGTACAAGATGAAGATCAAAGGAATGGGAAAACGTCCTGATTATGGGTTTATGGTCAAGGGCAAACCTGCATTTTTTGTCGAAGCAAAAAAGCCATCAGTCAAAATCAAGGATAATGCTTCGGTCGCATACCAGCTCCGGGCCTATGCACACACGAAAAAGCTTCCGCTTTCAATTATTACAGATTTTGAAGAGTTCGCAGTCTATGATACACGGATCCCGCCAAAAGATGGAGACGGGGCTTCTGTCGCACGGGTTTGGTACTTCACTTTTGATCAGTACATGCAGCCCCCTGAAAAAATCAAGGATGCAGAGGGCTTTGAAACAGTTTTTGACTTCCTCAAATCCATCTTCTCAAAAGATGCTGTTGAGGCAGGGAGTTTGGAGCAGTGGACATCGACGGCGAAGAAACTCAAAGGCGTCATGGGTGCAGATAAAGGATTTTTGGCACTGCTCAAGCTCTGGCGCGAGAATCTTGCTGATGAAGTAGCCAAGCATAATCTCAGTATCAGTGTGCGTGATCTCAACACAGTTGTGCAGCGTTTGATTGACCGCTTGGTGTTCCTCAGATTTGCTGAAGACAGGGGGGCCGAAGTTGAGGATACGCTTCTGAACCTCGCCAATTCAAACTCAGCACGTGGGGATCTCAATAAGTACTTTGATGCTTCTGAAAAAAAATACAACTCCGAACTCTTTGCGTTTAATCCCCTCCTGCGAGATGTCATAATCACTGACAAGAAGTTGAAAGAAGTGATCATGAGTATGTACCAGCCCCAATGCCCATATATTTTTGAGGCTTTGCCTATCGAGATATTGGGTGCGGCCTATGAAATGTTTCTGGGGCAGACTATCACCATCTCGGGAGGAGAAAAAAGACACAAGGCAACTGTCAAAGACAAGCCCGAGGTAGTGAAGGCCGGAGGTGTAGTGTATACACCTGAATACATTGTCGATTACATCGTTGACGAAGTAGTCGGTCCAATGGTGTCAGGCAAAACCCCTGAGCAAGTGGCATCAGTGAAGATTGTGGATCCAGCCTGTGGTTCGGGGTCATTTTTGATAGGCGCTCTCGACTATCTTCTTGACTGGTATACGCGCACCTACCTCAAGGATGAGGTTGCACGAAAGAATGCCATGAAAACCGGGAAACTGATTGAGCGTGAATCCGGCGTTTACAAACTCAGTCTCAAGGAAAAGCGAAGGATTCTGACGCAGCACATATATGGGGTTGATATCGACGCTCAAGCTGTTGAAGTGACGAAGCTCAGCCTGTGTCTGCGTCTTGTTGAAGATGAGACCATGAGCGGCGGGCAGGCCAGTTTCGGTTTTAATGAGGGGCGGATATTACCCAATCTTGAAGCCAACATCAAGTGCGGAAACTCGATCATTGAGCCTGACTACTTTGTCAACCATCCCCTCCTCACCGAGGGTATCGATCCTGAAGAGCTACAGGCTGTTAATGCCTTCGATTGGAAGAGTACGAACCCTGATCACACCGGATTCCCGGATGTCTTCAAGGCCGGAGGGTTCAACTGCGTGATCGGCAATCCACCGTATGTGCGACAGGAACTCTTGACTCCACATAAGGACTATCTCAAACGTAAGTACGGGGTCTATCACGGAGTGGCTGATCTCTATGCGTATTTCTTCGAGCGAGGCCTCGGCATCCTCGCTCCCGGAGGGCGGTTCGGATTTATCGTCGCGAACAAATGGATGCGGGCCAATTACGGTGAACCGTTGCGCCGCTGGTTGAAAACGGCGGGAATTGAGAAGATCATTGATTTCGGTGACCTCCCTGTTTTCGAGAACGCGACCACCTATCCCTGCATTGTCATTGCCGAAAACGGAAAAAAAGGATCGACCTTCAAAGCTGTCAATGCCGAAGAGCTGGCCCCGCACAATCTCTCCGGGTATCTTAAACCACGGTTTTTCAAGATGAACCTTGCCGACCTCAATGATGCGGGATGGATGCTTGTTGATACACAAAGTCGTGCCCTGATGGAGAAGCTCCGCACGCAGGGCGTTACCTTGGACAGCTATGTCGATGGCAGGATTTATCGTGGAGTATTGACTGGTCTGAATGAAGCTTTTGTTATTGATACTGAGACCAAGGAACGATTGATCGCCGAGGATCCAAAAAGTGCAGAAATCATTAAGCCGTTTCTCGCAGGACGGGATATCAAGCGATATATGCAGCCAACAACAGAAAAATGGCTCATTTTCACCCGCCGCGGAATCAAAATCAACGAGTATCCCGCCATTGAACGACATCTACTACGGTATAAAAAGCAACTGATGCCCAAGCCCAAAGACTGGAAGGGCGACAAGTGGCCGGGGCGAAAACCTGGAAGTTACAAATGGTATGAAGTCCAAGATTCGATTGATTATTGGAGAGAGTTTGAAAAGCCAAAGATAATCTATGCGGAAATAGCTCAAAAAGGTCAATTCACCTTTGATAATACGAGCTTGTATGTTGACACAACCGCATACATCATGGGAACAACAGAGAAATGGCTGATTGGCTTATTTAATTCTCGACTATGGACTTTTATATTTTCAAAGGTAAGCTCGTCTATTCGTGGTGGTTATTATCGTTGGAAGTATCAGTACATGGAACAATTACCGGTTCCGACAGGTAATGAAGGAATAAAAGTGAAGATTGCAGAGTATGTGAAGTCTCGCATGGAGACACAGGAATGCGAAGATAATTACGAGGGCAGCCAAGCACAAGCCCTTTCCTTGAAAATAGAAGCCCTCGAAGCCGCCATCGATGATCTCGTTTTCAAGCTCTATGGACTAAACGAAGACGAAATAGAGATCATAAAATCCCAGACGCGGTGACACCCGGAGTCGCATCACTTTTTCGCAATATCCTTATGCGTATACCCCTCCAACGGGGACTTCGCCGGATTCTTCGACTCGTTTACTTGTAAAGTACCCCCCAGCCCCCCGCATCAAAAACCATTTGCCAAACGCCATCATCCGGGCTACAGTGCAAACCTGCATTCAATTCTGCCCAAGACAGAGCCGGCACAATCGGGCTGCCCTGTCTTAGAGGCACCGGGAGGTTGTATGGACATCACGTGGGAAATGCTCAAACCCCTCATCGTTGACGAGGTCTGGACCGGAAACCAGGTCAGTCTCAAATTCAAGGCATCCAATCAGGCCGAACCCCTGCAGACCATGGGAGTCGCCATGCCCAGCCAGGACGAGATCATGAAGCGCATGACTGGTGAGATCGCCAAGTCCGCCGCATCCAACATGGCCATCGGGACAGGCGCCAACATGCTCGGAAACATGGCGGGTGTCCCCGGTCTCGGGAGCGCGCTGGGTTCGGTGGCCAGCCAGGCAGGGATCGGATACCAGATGGATCCCGCAGCACTGATGCAGGTCGAGATCACGGAAGAAGTCAGACAGGCGACCATCCTTCAGGCATTCCAGCCCCTGGCGGCCATGTATTCATACGACGCGGGGACATGGGTATTTGCCGCGCAATAATGGTCGGGCAGCAGGGCCTGCAGGCACACCGTGTACGGCAGTATTGCAGGCCCTGTCAGGGGACCTCTTCACGCCCCTGACACCCTCACCTCACGATTGCACGCTCTGTGTCTTGCGCTTTCACAGACGCACCCGCCTCCATCAATCGCCTGCTTCCCCACACCAGCGGAACCATACCCAGGAGGGCCACTCCGCTCAGGATGAGGATTGTCTCAATCCGCACGTGTTCCGAAACCGGCCCAAACAGCAGCATGGCCAGAGGCATGAGGGCTGTCGAGATCATCGCGAGAATACTGTAGACCCTCCCAAGGTATCCCTCCTCGACATGTTCCTGGAGAATGACAGCCGCCGGTGTGTTGAAGTAGGGCATGGCGATACCGATACAGGCCATGACCGCACTGTACACGCCAAAGCTTTCGAGCAGGCCAAGCACAACCGCCCCCAGTGCCATGACAAGGTGCGAGACCAGCATGGTCTGCATCCTGTTTTTCAGCCCGCCCCAGACGGCAATCAGCGCTCCTCCGATCATCATGCCCCCGGAAAAGGCAATTTCGATGGCTGTCAGCCGCCAGACCTCAGGGCCAAAGCTGCGGACAACCTGTAACGGTGTCAGCAAGGCAGCCGGCGTGATCAAAAAGATCAAGGCCCCAAAATACCAGAAGTACGGTACCAGATAACGGTGTTCCCGGATATACCTGAAGCCGAGCTTCATGTCTGCAAAATACCCGACAGTCCCGGACTGAAGCGCCTTTTCATGTACCGGGACACGAAGAAACACCACAAAGGTCCCGATTGCCAGGGCCGCCGTAACAACATCAATGAAAAACAGCGCTTCGATTGGAGCAACCGACAGCAACAGACCGCTGACTGCGGGTGATATCAGAAGGAGGGCTGACTGAAGCGCTGTATTAATCCCGTTGGCCCGGGTCAACTGGTCTTCGGGAACAATCTGTGGCAGGATGGCCCCTACCGCGGGCGCTTGCAGGGCAGACCCGACGGCACGCAAGGCCTGGGCCAAAAGCAGCACCCAGATATCCCGCACCCCGCCCATGAATACCAGGGCTGCCACCAGGGTGACAAACGCCACAAAAGCGTCCGACAGGATGATGATCTTTTTTCGGTCATGCCGGTCCGCCCAGACTCCGGCAAACGGCGACAGCAGAAAATACGGCACAAAACCACACAGGATTGACAATGTCATCATGACACCCGACTGGGTGGTCAGGGTGATATGCCACATAATGGCATACTGGACCAGGGATGATCCAAAAATGGAGAGACTCTGCCCGCCAAGAAAAACGGCAAGCTGCCTTTTCCAGTCTGTACGCATGTTTGATATCCTCACAAGGCCCCTGTCCAACGCAGGCAACCGGCAGCCTGTCCGATGCATCTGCATGGACACCTGCCCCAAAACCTGCACAACAGCCTTCTGCGGGACAACAACATTTTATGGAACAGAAGCAAGCCGGACCGGGCCGGCAGTATCGCACCTTGCCTCACGCAAACGACTACCCCCCAACGAGACTTCGCTCCCCAGAAAACGGGGACTTCGCCGGAGTCGCATGACGATTTCATGATCTTGTAGTCTGAATCCGGGATACCAATAACATTTCTGCAATATCCACATGCGTATGCTCCTCCAACAGAAGGCGGCACTGCGCCCTGGCCTCACGGCTGGATACAGCGTAAAGTCCCGCGTATCGACGCGGGAGATGTATCCGTACCCCGCAGTCATGGCGCAGTCCCCGGAGGGGAATGACTTATGCGGGGTAGACGTTCACATCCTGTTCCTGTCCCGTGCTCTCGGCCGTCCTGGCCTCACGGGACGTTCACATCCTGTTCCTGCATTCTGACGACGGTGGCGCAGTCGGCGAAAGTTAAGACGGGTTCTAAAATCTCGCGGGGGCATGCGGAGGTTTTCAAAGGTTTTTGGCAAGTGGCCCCGACAGGGCGGATGGCGCAGCGGTACCAGGCTTGAAAAGGCGTGGTGATAGCATTATGCTATAGCTATGAAATCGATACATATTCGGGATGTGGACCCCGTAGTCCTGAAGAAGCTGGAAACACTGGCCAGGCTCCATCACCGTTCCGTGCAGGGGGAATTGCGGCAGATCCTGGCAGATGCTGCCCGCTTGGTACCGGATGCGACGGATGACTGGGAACTGGTGACGACCAGTGTCGGGCACGAGTCTGGTTGGAGCCGAGAAGACATCTATGATGATGCCCGCTGAGAAATTTTTCGTGGATACCAATATCCTGCTGGCCGCGACGGATACCGGCCGGAGGGATCACGCATTGGCGAGTTCAGTGTTCACACGGGCAGCGGCGCGCGGAATCCATCCGTTTATCTGCGGTCAGGTGGTGCGGGAATACCTGGTCGTTGCGACACGCCCTGTGGACTCCAATGGCCTCGGGTTGGTGCTCCGTGATGCGCTCCATAATGTCAGGCAATTCCGGCGCCGCTGCGGTTTTCTGGCTGAGGATGAACGAACTGCAGAAATCCTGCTCTCCCTGGCAGAGAAACACGGGATTACCGGCAAACGCATCCATGACGCCAACCTGGTTGCCTTGATGCAGGCGCATGGTATCCGAACGCTGTTAACCTTGAATCCTCGGGATTTTGCATGTTTTGAAGGAATAACAATCCCCGACCTGGCCGATTTCGAAAACGGCGGCGGGTGATACGAGCACAGGCACACCCCGTCAGCGTTTTTTCGCCAGGAGTATGTCCGGT